>CAIPFN010000148.1 GCA_903864265.1 uncultured Bacteroidales bacterium
AATCATCAGGGGTGAACAATCTATTCATCCCGGTGGTGATCATTAATACAGTCATAACCCTTGTCATATCCGAGGGTTTTCTTTCTTCATTATATGCAAATGATAAAGGGTTATCAACATAAGTAAAATTCAGTCCAAGGTGCGCCATGTCTAATAGGTTTTTGATATAGTTATGCAATACTAAACAAAAAACGATCAGGTACGTAATCGTAGTTGAATATTTTATCAGTGTATTCCCTATCAACTGTCAGGATATTAGCCCTGGTAGCTGGATACATATCTACTTGCTATTGCAGATGTTATTGCAGTATTTAATTTAATGAATATTATCAGTCATCAATCTTCACGTGAGAGGTCGTTCAGGTAGGTAATTCCATAGTAATGGACTATAAAACTGAATACGAAAACTATAAACGCAAAGAAGTAAAATAAACCACCCAGTAATGCTCCTAAATACACAAAGGGAGTGGCCCAGCCAAGACCTAAAAAGAAAAATGTCGGTATTTGTGTGGCAGGCATATAAGCCAATGCACAGAACACGGGTATGTAAATAAAAAATGATACCACCGTTGCCGTATCCGAATGCATATAGTGACCCGTTGCCAGAGCGCATACAATGCTCAGTATTATCATTTCCCAGATCAGAATTTTGTACGCTGCCTGATTTCGCGGGGTCTGAGCCAATGCTGATCTGTAATTCTCAATTTCATTTGCCATAATAAAACGTATTGAAGGGTTTGATTTTATTGGTTTTCACTTTGATTAAGGAATTAGGTTCAAATCCGGAACCCGATTTTGGCGTAGTTCTCCTGCATATTCTCTTCCCTGCACCATTGGGTGATGTCCACAAAATCAGGTTCTTCATCTTTTATGATCTGGTGCATGGTATGCTTACGGACGATATTATCAATCTGGCCTCCGGTAAAGTCGTAGTGTTCAGCCAGGTGCCTGATAAATCCGGATTCAAGTGAAGGCAACCTGGTTTCCCATATCATGCAACGGGCATGCATATCAGGCTTCTCAAAAAGAATCTTATAAAGAAACCTGCGTTCGAAAGCCTTGTCGAGATTCTCAGCCATATTGGTAGTTGCAATCATAATGCCGGTCATCGTTTCCATTTCCTGCAGAATAATATTCTGGATTGCATTCTCTGTCTGAGCTGTGTTTGAAGTAGTATTATCCTTTCTTTTCCCGAATATCCCGTCCACTTCATTAAAGAAAAGGATAGGAGCTGTTTTGGACGATTTAACCAGAGCACGGTACTGGTCAAATTTTTTCTTGATGATCTTTTCCGATTCGCCGAACCACATGCTTTTGGTATCGCTGATATCTATCTGTCGGATATCGCGCCCGGTTTTTCGTGCAAGCTGGTACACGGTTTCGGTTTTACCTGTTCCCGGAGGACCGTAAAATAAAATATTTACTCCCTGGCTAAGTCCCTTTTCTTTTAATTTCTTTTCCAGCTTTTTAAAATTAGAAGGCATTATCGACTCTTCGAGAAAGGATAGATTCCTAACTTCGTCTCCGGAGTAAAACATTTGTTTTTCGTGTATAATCTCATGAAGGATAAGTTGGGAATCCTGCCCGCTCTTACCCGATTCAAGCAGGTCCTTTTCTCCTGCAAACAGCTTACCTGTAAACTCACCGTTTAGCCTGATAAGGAAGTCGCTTTTGAATGCTGTTGGTTCAAAACCAATAATACCTTTCCGGATCAATTCATGGTCTCCTCGCTTGAAGCCCCTTCTCTGGCTTACTTGTCTCCCAATTTCAGGAATTTGCAGGGTGAGTATATAATCCAGGTATAATTGTTCTTTTTCCTGCAGCAGGTTTATTGCCAGAAAAATTGCAATAAGCAAAGACTCATCCTGAAGCTTCATGATCAATAATTCTTCCGAAAATTTTAATTTCTTATTGTGGGTA
>CAIPFN010000149.1 GCA_903864265.1 uncultured Bacteroidales bacterium
GCTATTTTTCCACTCGTCCACCCTGGCAAACATGGTTTCCTGTTTTTGACCCTTTTTCATAACCTGGTTTTTGCGCCAAAGGTAGGCTGGCCGGTAGAGCTATGAAATATGGGGTTGGTGGGGTGGATACTTTGGGAATATAGTATATGCTCCAATAGTTGAACCTGTATTAAAAAGTTCATCTACTTCGTTTGAAACAGGTATTGTAATGAAATGCTTACTCTTGTGCATTTTATATGAGTGCGTAATGGCATCACTTCCGAAAAAGAATTCTCCGAGTTCTGATTTGTGATATAAATAAACACCTTTTTTGTTATCCAATAATTGAAGAGTTTTACCACAAGGAAGTTGCTTATTCCATAATAATTTATGGTACTTCTTTAGCGTTGGGCTTGTACTATCTGGGTCTCCACCTTTCGCATCAGTAAAAACATTATAACTTGTGTCAATTATTAATTTTTCCATCTGTCTTTCCTATGTATTTCTATTATCTCTATATTTTGACAACCTTTAAGCTGTGTGTCACAGACAAGTTACTCACTAATAATTAACATAATAACGCTTCTCATCAGGCAATGTGTTTATTTCCTGTCCTTCCGAGGTTTTCCAAAAATCAGTTGGGCTAAAATATTCAGCAAAAGCATAAGGCAATTCACCTTCTTTTAGTTTATCCAACATCATACTAAACCATTCAACATATTCCTTATTTTCCCTTTTACACATCTTTAGAAAATTAACATATTCTCTTTCAAACATATCAGTCAATTCATCAATAGAATATTCAATATTTTTTTCTTTACTAAATTTTTTTTCAATCCAGGTAGAAGTTACGATTGCCTCTTTATTTCGATCAGAAACTGAAACAAAGTTGCATCTCCAGGCTAACCCCGTTGGGGATAAAGAAGGAATAATCCGCAGATTTTCAAAACCTCTGATATGCAATTCTTTAACTACAAAAAGCAGTTTCTGCATATTTATCTTATAGTGATTTTCATTCATACGTATAAAATAATTATTGATTTCAGTAAAGATATAAAAGATTGAAAAGGAAATCCAGTTGCAAATAAAAAATGCCCAGGGTTACCGGGCAAGTTAGAATTAGATTATTTTAGTTTACCAGGATAGCGGATTGCCAATGATGTTGTATACTTCTTCATCAGCTGCAGCTGAGAGGAACTGACGGTATTCGGATTCACCACATGTTAAACAATACAACTTGCCATCTGAGGGCCAGTAGTATGCGGATAAGCCTTTTTTGAGTTTGGCGTTACACTCGGCACAATTTGCCTGGTACCTGATTGTGATGGGACGGGGATCGTTAAAGTAATTTTTCATGGCATTTTGGATTTTAAAGTGAATTTGTTGTGGATTGAAAACCCACCTAAATCCTCCCCGGTGGGGAGGACTTTAGAGGGTTGAGTAAATGTGTTTACGAGTGCTGCCGTATCCAGGTGGATGCATAAGTGCAAAATTTCTCGGTGTTGGATTCATCAAGGGAGGCGAAGAATTTGAGGATGGCGTTGGCACAGGCGTAGCCTTCGGAACGGCAAAAGACTGTGAATTTGACTTTCAGGTGTTCGGCCAGGATTGGGCTGCCGGACCATATCTCTTCGATGAAATCGGAAGGAATGTTGTACATGAACCGGAAGGTGCGGCTGATAATTTGGGATTGTGTCATGATTGAAAAAAATGTGGTTCCCGGACTTCGCAGCCCGGGACCCGGGTTAAATGATTAAAATCCTTTAGGATACATTGAATGTTTGCGACCTGAATGGTGATAAATGCCATTGTTGATGCGCGGATAGCTTAAAATGCTATCCCTGGAATGCAGCCAGAAATTGCGGATGCATGTGGAGAACAGCCAGTTAATATTGAGTGCATTGCGACTCTGGCGCAAATTAATGCGCTCATGGATGGATAACCTAAAATAGGAACCAAATCCGAAAAAGGTGTACAGTTCCTGTGCTTTTGTTTTCATTGGGTTTAGGTTTTAAAGGTTGTTGGGGCAATGTCGCCAGGGCTTCCTTTGCCGGCCCTTCCACAGTTTTTCGAGGAAAAAATGAAAAACGGGAAAAAGCAAAAAAGGAACTTTGGCATCACAAAGGAATTCCGGCAAAATCAAGTATGCAGGTCATTATTTTATGCATGAAAAAAGCCAGAAAAGGGCTTTGAGCGTGTTATGCATAAAATAATGAATGCACCCGAAGGGCAGCATTACGGGGTATAAATTTCGGATTTCGGATTTCGGATGTATGATCGTGATACCGTAATGCTGTACTTGAATTTGCCGGAATGGCTTTGTATTTTCGTTTCCTTTTTTGCTTTCCCGTTTTTCGTTATTTGGAAAGTTGCACTGTGTGCACAAATTGGGAGAATGGGAGAATGAAAGTACGGCTGAAGTGAAGTTATGCTTAAGGCACCAAAAATTTAATGAAATAAGGGGAATAGTGAAGCCGGCAGGGCGACAGGGGTATAAATGAGGGCGGAAGGGATTGAAGGGAAGGGAAATACTTGATGCCCGAATAAATACCGGAGGGGAGGGCAAGGGTGGGGAGATATGGGCAGGAATGAGAATGGATGCCAAGCTAAACCTGATACCGCACGCCTGTGGCTGGCGCTTATGCCCGACCGGAGGGAGGTGCGCACACGAATACCGCTTGTACTTGTGGACACAATGGCGAAAATGACCCGTGGACTGGGAGGTGGGGAGGTTTTGGCAGCGCATGAGACTATGGAGGCCGGTTGTGGGTTGCCTTTGGGGCAGGTGACATTGCTGGCTTCAGGAAGCCCGTAACGTGGGCATGTGGGAAGGAGGGCTTACGAAGGCAGCGATGGCAAAGGTGGGCAGGAAGGCAAGGGGCCCACAAGCGGCCGCCATAGGCGAATGGGCTGCCGTGGGGTTGCGAAAGGCATGGACCGAAGGAGGCGTGAACGACCGGAATGGAGTGAA
>CAIPFN010000150.1 GCA_903864265.1 uncultured Bacteroidales bacterium
GGATACGACATAATATTGCGCGGAACCAATACGCTCACTTCAGGACAGGGCCCGCTCATTATTATTGATGGCGTTGCAGGCGCCGATATGAAGAACATCAGCCCCGAGGAGGTAGAGTCCATGGATGTTCTGAAAGATGGTTCAGCTGCGGCGATTTATGGAACGCGCGGATCGAATGGTGTGGTTATTATTACGACCAAAAGGGCCAAATCCGGGCTAAGCAAGGTTGAATATACGGGACAGTTCTCTGCACAGATTGCTCCCCGTGGCGTCAGGAACCTGACTGCCGATGAATTTAAATCGGCAATTGAACAATATGCCCCCGACAAAGCAGTAAATATATATGATGATAAAGTGGACTGGTTTAAGGAAGTAACCCGATCCACTCCATTCAGCCAGCAACACAACCTGGCAATATCGGGTGGCACAGAAACTTTCTCGCACAGGACCACCTTTTTTGTCGATTTGGCTGAAGGATTGCTAAAAAACAACCAATCAAATAAATTACTGATAAAAACCAATATTAACCAGAAAGCCCTGGGAAATATCTTAACGCTGGATTATAACCTGACCTACGGTATGCGCAAATACAATCCGGCCAATTACAATATTTTTTACCAGGCTTTTATCCGAAACCCGACAAGCCCTATATACGACCCGTCAAATACAACCTACGGTGGTTATACCTATCTGCCGGGAGCGGATTCGTATAATCCGGTAGCCATGCTCAACGAACGCGCACAGGAAGGGAAATCCAACGATGCTAACGGAAATGTCCGGGCAACGCTTAGGTTAACAAAATCATTGAATTGGGCAAACTTTTTCTCCTATACGCTTTCCGACTGGGAAGAAACCTCATACATGACCAAATATTATCCAAGCCGCATTGGCTCAGGTGGAGTTGCAGAAATTGACAACGGGCGCACCGGGGATATGCAGTTTGAAAGTACGCTTAATTATTCGGCAATTTTCGGGAAACACAGCCTGCAGGCACTTGCAGGCTATACTTCACAGCAAGTTCAGTCCAACGATTCGTATTTGATCAATTCGGGATACGATTTTGATATTTATGGCGTGAATAATATAGGGGCCGGATCGGCCCTTGTAAAAGGAACGGCTGAAATGGGATCGTATAAAAGCCAGAGCCAGCTAATCTCTTTTTTCGGACGGGTAATGTATAACTTTGAAGAACGGCTGCTTGTTTCTGCTTCGTTGAGGAGGGAAGGATCTTCGCGTTTCGGCGAAAACAACAAATGGGGCTGGTTCCCTTCGGCAAGTCTGGGCTGGCGTATTAATCGGGAAGAATTTCTGAAAAACATAAGCTGGGTTAATGATCTTAAATTACGGGTTGGTTATGGAGTTACTGGGAACCAGGATTTCGCCAACTACAAATCCTTAAGCCTGATGTCCAGGGCCGGGAGTTTTTACTATAACGGGCAATGGATAAACACATACCAGCCGAAAACGAATCCCAATCCGAATCTTCGCTGGGAAAAGAAACAGGAATTTAATGCGGGCGTTGATTTCGCTTTTCTACAGAACCGGATCAGCGGTGCGGTTGAGTATTACTACCGATGGAGTACCGACCTGCTCTATACCTACACGGTATCGGTTCCACCGTACCTCACCGACCAGCTTTTTACCAATGTCGGCACCGTCAGCAACCAGGGACTTGAATTTACGCTCAACGCAGTGCCTGTGAAACAAAGCAAGTTCACCTGGAATACTACGTTTACCTTTAGTAAAAACGAGAATAAACTGGTGAAGTTTTCGAATGCCGAATTTACGAGCACTTCGATGGGAATCGGGTGGCTCGGCGGCTCATTTCCGCTTAATTGCCAACGCCTCGAAGAAGGCCAACCTATAGGCA
>CAIPFN010000151.1 GCA_903864265.1 uncultured Bacteroidales bacterium
AGTTCCGCAAGGTCTTTGGTATTCATATTAAAAGTCGCCAGGGTTAAATCAACAAATGACGAGCATTCACGGTTGTAATCCGTATTACTCCATACCATCCCTAATTCCGATTTCAGCGAAGCGGGATTAAACTCCCCGATCAGGTCAGTGAATCCACATTTTTTTACCCGGTCGAAGCGGTATTCTATCCGCGAAGCTGGTTTTTCGGCAACATATGAAACAAGAGGGCAGCCCCCGCTTAAGTATGGCAGGGTGAAATGGAATGCACTCCCCTGGCCGGTTTCACTCTCGACCCATATTTTGCCCCCGTTGCGTTCAACCAGATCTTTACAGAACAATAAACCGAATCCTGTACCCAGTTCTCCGTCGGTTCCCGGGGTCGAGCTTACGGCATCAACCCTGAAAATCTGTTCCTGTTTTTTCTTCTCTATCCCGGAACCGTTATCAATGACCGAAATGGTAACGGAATCGCTATCTTTTTGTGCCTTCACCCACACATTGCCATCATGCTGAGTGAATTTAACGGCATTGTTTAAAAGGTTACGCAACACCGTTTGAATGGCAAATTTATCAGCAAATATGACGATGGACGGGTCAATATCCGCATGAATATGTATGCATTTCTGGTCAGCCTCAGTCAGGAGAATTTCTATATTTTCATTTACCACTTCCGAAACGGGGAAAACCTCCTTTTCTTTTTCACCCCTCCCCATTTGAAGTGCCGACCAGGCCAATAAATCATTCAGCAACTGGAAAGTTTGGGTTGCCGATTTGTTTATGGCATCCACCACTTCAACCAATTCATTTTCATCAAATTCCTGTATGTTTTCGACCACCAGTTCCGAAAGTTTCATCATGGAGCCTAAGGGGCTGCGGAGATCATGGGCCAGGATGGAAAACAGCTTATCCTTTTCCTTGTTTAACAGGCCCAAATCCTTGTTACTGCGGGCCAGTTGCTCCTCCGCTTTTACCCTTTCCTTCATTTCAGCCTGCAGATCCATATTCACCTGGCGCAATTCAGCGGTGCGAAGTTCTACTTTTTCTTCAAGCTGAACATTAATGAGCCTCATCTCCCGGGTAAGCTTGATGTTGTCAGCAATCACCAGGTACTGATGCATGATAAACAAAAGAATAATGAGTACAATGAGTACCACTATTCCGTGAAATAGCACAAACGAATGGTTGATCACAAATTCCATCAATAAGGCTATCACCGAAATCAGGAAGATGCCGGGAATAAAAGCAATCCAGTTCTCGGATTTAAAAGCTGCCGTATGTTTAGCCTCAACCGTTGCCTGACCCCTGATTCCTTTATACCCGCTGATTCCACCCAGTAATACAAAAATATAAAAGAGGGAATAGCCCATATCAACAATAAAATCTTCAATCAACGGCTTGTTGAGTGTATTGTTCAGGTAGGTAAAATCGCTAAAGCCCAGAAAAATAAGACCTGCAAGCAACAGACACATAACCTTCTGAATGTTCTTTACAGGATAGGTAAATAACAATATCATGATAATCCAGATCAGGATAATATCCATGACCGGGTAAATAAAAACCAGCAA
>CAIPFN010000152.1 GCA_903864265.1 uncultured Bacteroidales bacterium
ACCGGATTTCAATTTTATGGAAAAGTCAATTGAGCAGGTATAAAAGAACCGGAGTATGAAACTGACTTTATTTTCAACTTAATCGTTTTAAGATAAAACGTAATATCTCTTTAGCACATCAAAATAATATTCTGCCCCAATACTGCTAAAAAGTTATATCTGATATAGGGTTTTAAAGTATATTTGATGCCGATAGCATTTGGGATCGTCGCCCGCACTGCCTTTCACGGCAAAGCCGGAAATCATTTCATTTTAAACCGGGTCAGGGCTTGATGGCAGACGTTGAGCAACAATTTATTCCCGCACTTGCCATAACTTGTCCCGTGCAACGGAACCGTCGCAACGTTACCAACCATACTTCAAGACTCGAAAATCTATAAAAAGTTCCCATATTGGGAATTTATAATTATCTTTGCATCATTATTCAAGTTTATGGAGAGAATATTTGCAAAAAGCACTTTGAGGAACTTTTGGGAAACGCATCCGGATTCGGAACAATACCTGAAGACCTGGTTCGACACGGCAATGAGTTCAAACTGGAAAACACCAGATGAAGTGAAGCAAACCTATATAAATGCAAGTGTTCTGAAAGATAGTAGAATTGTTTTTAATATTAAAGGCAATTCCTATAGATTGGTAGCAAAATTCAACTTTGAGAAACAATGGATATTTGTACGTTTCATTGGAACTCATGCTGAATACGATATGATTGATGCAGACACAATTTAAAATTACAAGACATGGAAATTAAACCAATTAAAACGAAAACTGACTATATTCAGGCTTTGAAAAGGCTGGAGGCCATTTTTAGTGCCGAAATTGGAACTGCAGAAAGCGATGAAGCAGATGTGCTTGGCCTTTTGATAGATGAATATGAAAAAAAACATTATCCAATCGAAACTCCGGATCCAATTGAAGCCATTAAAATTAGAATGGAAGAAATGCAGCTGAAACAAATTGATCTGATAAATGAAATTGGAGGAAAGAGTCGGGTTTCGGAAATACTCAACCGAAAAAGAAAATTAACGCTTGAAATGATCCGAAAATTAACTGCCAGATTAAACCTTTCGCCAGAATTATTAATCAATGACTATCAGCTGACAAGATAAATACGCCGGGTAATAAAAAGGAATTTGAGCGGTACGCGGTACCCGGCGATTATTCCCGCTTGAACTACATCCCCGGGGCCAGGTTCTTCCAGCCGGTTATTGTGTTTTGTGTAAGCTATCCCTCGAAAGCGGGATTTAGTTTAGCAAACGCTATAACAAATGCAGTTTTCCTGAAATCGATAGATATAAAACCTGTACATGCAATTCCCGATAGCCGGGACAGGCTGCGCTGGCTTACAGCTAAGGTCCACCCTCCCGGTAGTTGCAGTTTCTTCTCAAAAACTCAGGGATGAAATCCGGGAATTCCGCACCTTGTTTAACAGAACCCCCTGCCGGCTTTTCGCCTTTTGGGCCAAGGCATTTCAAACGGATACAGTGGTCATATCATCCGACGGGGCAGTTAACAAAACAGAAAAATACAGTATAAAGATGACTTGCATTACACAAAATGAGACTATTGATTCGATTTTGAATTCATATAGAGCGGATTTAGGCTATAGTTTTGAGCCATATCGAAATCATGTGTACCGGGTTTATAATTTTGCAATTCAGGGACTGACCAATAAACAGGATTGCGAAATATTATCCATTGCCGCGGCATTTCATGATTTGGGGATTTGGACCCAAAACACATTCGATTATATACAACCATCCATTGATATAGCAACACATTATTGCCAGGTAAACTTCATGGATGCAGAAACTATTGCAGTGATTGAACTGATTATTAAGGATCATCATAAGTTAACCCAGATCAAAAAAAACAGCCTGGCCGAGCGATTCCGAAAAGCAGACCTGACTGACCTGTCCCTGGGATTGATACGTGAACAAATGGATAATCAGATTGTTCGTAAGGTACGGAAAACGTTTCCCAATAAAGGATTTCATTTTTATTTGGGCAGACTGTTTGTGAAAAATTTGTTTCTAAA
>CAIPFN010000153.1 GCA_903864265.1 uncultured Bacteroidales bacterium
CTCCATTTGAAGAAATTTTCTCCTCTGAAATGATAATTTATATTGGCTTTTTGTAACTTTACTCTTGGGAAAGTTTGTTTTTTGCTATACGACAACAAAGACAATGGATATCAATGAGATAACAAATTTTCCCTATCTTAAATAATCATTTCAGCTTAGGATTTCGTTTTATGAAGAACCTCTAAAAATTAGTCCCATGAAAAGATTTATCAGCTTACTTATGGTAACATTTGTTTTCTTCAGTTTTGGGTATGGAAAACAGGTTGATGAGAAGACAGCCAGGGCTGTCGGACAAAATTTTTTAACCAGCCTGGTTCCCTCACGAACATTAAAGGCGAGTAGGGAACTGGCATTGGTACAAACGGTCTATTCAGGGAGTATGAATCATGCCCTAACAGGCGAAGAAAATATTTGCTTTTACGTTTTTAATAGTATTTCATCCCAGGGTTTCGTAATTGTATCAGGAGATGACAATGTAAAACCCGTACTTGCATATTCTGACGAAGTAGGGTTTAATGCTGCTGATATTGCACCGGATGTGGCTTATTGGCTGAATGGGTACAGGGAACAGATTGAAGAAATAATCCAAAATAACACTCAGGCTACCGATCAAATCAAATCCCGGTGGGAAGCACTTAAATCCGGTTCTATATCAGATGCCATGTTTAAATCGGTTCATGCCGTCAGCCCTCTTGAGCATACCACATGGGACCAATCTCCTAATTATAATTCCGGGTGTCCTTTCGATATCACCCATGGTGAATTGACCGTAACAGGCTGTGTAGCCACGGCGATGGCACAGATTCTGAAATTCTGGGGTGCACCGGCTAATGGAGCAGGATTTCATTCTTATACTGATCCCAACTTTGGAACACAATCGGCTGATTTTGGAAGCACAACATACGACTGGAACTCCATGCCCCTGGCAGTTACAGGACCGAATGCCGCGGTTGCCACACTGATGTATGAATGCGGGGTAAGTGTAGATATGCAGTATGGAGTAGGAAGCATAGGAGGAAGTTCAGCCTATGTGATCTCTTCACAAAGTCCGGTTCAGAACTGCGCGGAATATGCGTTGAAAACCTATTTTGGTTTTACGGGGATTCAAGGTGTTCCCCGTTCGGCCTATCCCAATAAAACTGATTGGATCAGTCTTCTGAAAACAGAACTGGATGCCGGTCGCCCGGTCCTCTACGCGGGCCTTGGAAGCGGGGGCGGTCATTGTTTTAATTGCGACGGTTATGATGCCAATAATTTTTTTCATTTCAACTGGGGCTGGTCGGGACAGTTCAATGGCTATTTTGATGTGGACGCCCTGGACCCGGCAGGTACGGGAACAGGGGGCGGAACGGGTGGTTTTAACAGCGGACAGCAGGCTGTAATAGGAATTCAGGGTCACGGAGCCGGAACACAATCTTCCGTTTTAAATTTGTCCGATAACGTGACACCTTCACCGTCAAACATTTTGTATGGAGAATCCTTTGACATATATACCAATATTTTAAACAATACTTCCCTGGATTTCAATGGCGATTATTGTGCTGCAATATTTGATAATAATGGCGCTTTTGTTGACTATGTCCAGGTTTTAACCGGGATGTCACTTCAGGCTGGTCACGATTACCCAAATGGTATTACTTTTAGTTGCAATGGAATACTGACCATGTTACCAGGCAGCTATTCTGTCGGCATTTTTTATAGTCCTGCCGGGGAAAGCAACTGGATACAGGTATCGGATACTTTGGGTTATACGAACTTTCCCGAGATGACCGTACATCATAGCAACACCATCGAATTAAACGCAGCAATGACTGTTACACCAGGAACAGTGCTTATCCAGGGACAAGCGGTTTCAGTTCACCTCGATGTACTCAACACAGGCTCTGCTGCCTTTACCGGAACATTAGATGTTTCTCTGTATAACCTCGACGGGTCTTTTGCCTTTACGGTTCAGGAATTGACCGGCATCAATATGCCGCCAAATTACCACTATATCAATGGATTGACGTTTGCCAGTCCGAATATCAGCTGTGATCCGGGAACATACCTGCTGGCCATTCAATACCTCCCATCAGGTCAAAACTGGGAGTTAACCGGGTCAACCAATTACCAAAACCCGATTGAAGTTATTGTTCAGCAGGCTCCTTATAGCGCCGACTCGTGGGAACCTAACAACACAACTGCACAGGCTTCCAATTTGCCGGTAACTTTTGCGGGAAACAGTGCAACAGTTAACACCCTCAGTGCGAATATCAGCAATACTTCTTTTAACGGCGTTGATTATGACTATTATAAAATAGATCTGGCTTCAGGTTATAGTTACACAATCAATGCCCGGCTAAATGACTCCAAGAATAGCGGAAATGGCCAGGTATATACGGAGGATGCTATTTTTTCATATTCTACTGACGGCACCACATTTCCGAACACTTTTGATGACATGATGCCCAAAAGCATAGTTGCTACAAATGGAGGAAACATTTATTTCCTGGTATCACCTAAATTTACAGGGACATCAGGAACCTATCTGCTTGACATCTCAGTCACAAGGAATCCTTTGGGGATTGATGATCCGTCATTTAATACCATCAGAATATATCCTAATCCCGTCAAAGATTTTTTAAAACTGGACCTGACTACATTCAATGAGAATTTCAACCAAATCCAAGTGATGAATATGGAGGGGAAACAACTGTTGAACATATCCCATGTTTCCGGTGGTCAGGCATACACAATACCTGTTGATAACCTGGCGGATGGAATTTATTTTCTCCAGATGAGAACGGCAACCGGATTGTATTCCAGAAAGTTTGTCATATGCAGATAGGCAAAGGAACTTTGATAATTTCAGACCATAGCAGGTAAACATTCCCGTGCAAAGTCAATGCTGGCCATTCCGGATTTGAATGCCCGGGTGAAAACCCGCCTGTCAGCCTGGTGGTGCCTGGTATATGCTTTCGGAGTTTGGTTTGCCTCCATTTACAAGATGATTGTATCTTCAGTCAGGTTATGTGTGCCCTGCATGGATCCTTACCGATACCTATCTGGAAGCCGCTGTATACGAGAATATTACAGGACCTGCTTGTAAGAAATTGTCAGGTGGACAATTTTAGTTGGGAGCCGGCAGGTGCATAGTTTGTGAGAGGCGCACCCTGGCGGTATTTGCCGGCGGGGGCGTCTGTCTCGATAAGCAAACGTTAATTTATTGTTTGAATCATTATTTCTATTAGTCCTGCTGTACCAAAAGTCACAATGATTGAGAGCGCAAAAAAGATGAATAATTGTCTTCCATTATGGTATTTAATTATTTCTCCATTTTCGGAACTGTTAATAATTACATCTTTGATCTTTTTGTAGTTCCAATATTCATATTGCATGATCATAAATGTTCTCATATCTGAAGTCTGAAAGTGCAATGATTCGTAGTTTATAAACCGGCCTGAAATATTATATGTACAATGTGATTCAAGTTCTGAAATTTTGAATTCATATTTTTTAAGTCTGAATGGAAATGTTCTCTGATGAAATTGTAATAATTTTAAAAAAGTAATTACCTAAAATAAAAGTCCATACTGCTAATGTCGTAAAGAGTCCCAAAATAATGAAGAGTCCAAAAGGCAATGGTTTGGCAATAATTATTGAGTTAAAAAAAATATATGCAAAAAAGGCACAGCAGCATATCATTATTAGTCCTGATAGTGTCGGCCAAATATGTGGTTTCGATTTGATCTTCATTTTTTTTATGTTTGCTTTGCCCCTGTGCTATTCCAGATCTAGCGTTATTCTTATATTTTCTTTTATATTTTCTTTCAAATCTGTTGGAATATCTCCAATTTTTTTAATCAGTCTTTTGTTGTCAATCGCTCGAATCTGATCAATCATAACATCACAATTCTCTAATAAATTAGCCAGCCCCTTTTTAAGATGAACCCTTAAAATGTCAGCCTCATTTTCAGTTTTTGTTGTGATAGGACAAACTATGGTAGAAGGATGAGGAATCTTATTGAGCAGATTTGTCTGAATGATCAGCACAGGACGGGTTTTGCCTGGCTCTGTTCCTGTTTGAGGATTTAGATCAGCTATCCAGACTTCAAATTGTTTAACCTGCATAATCTATCCTTTCAAATTCGTTAAGAACAGCTAAGGATTCCTTTTTTACTATGTCAGATTCCTTTTTTAGTTTTTCCTCTAGTATGATTCTGCGCTGATGCCTATTATAATAGTCAAGCGCATCATTGATATAACGATTTCTGGTTTTCTTGATTCGGGAAAGGATTTTCTCAGTTTCACCGAAGATCGAGTCGTCTATTTTTAATGATACTGTTTTCATGATTTTGAATTTATACCACAAATGTATATCAAAATAGTATATTTTAATAGGGTTGGTGAAGAAATTTTGATTGTTTATTCATGCGGCACAACGGATGAAGCTATTACAAGTAGCAGATTGTGTGATACATAACTGTCAACCAACACGAATGATTGTGTGGGCAACAAAGCTTCAATTATGTTTCAAAACCCACTATTTGTCATCGCCTTTGTATGTGCCATGCGTGAGCAGTGCACACTTGTCGCAAGCATTATAAAAATGTGGAGATTGCAAATTTTTCTTTGAAAAGCCTGCGTTTAGGCGGATTTGAGGTTATGCTTACCTATTATGAAAAAGTGGTTCCCTCAACGGTAGCTTCCGGGAAAA
>CAIPFN010000154.1 GCA_903864265.1 uncultured Bacteroidales bacterium
AAAAAGTTTTAAGTTTTAAGTGGGTGCTTAAATCGGTTGAAGGGTGGGCTTTGCTTTTTCAATGGGGGTTTTGCCGGTTCCAAGGGAGTTGTCTCTGGCCAGCAGGAAATCATCGGAGATGCGATTGAGTTTTTGTTTGAAAGCAGTTTGATCCACCGCGTTTTTCAGCCATCGTTGTCCTGAAAGCCATTCAACCGGGAAGGTGATCATGCGAATCAGCACTTCCTCCTCATTCATCAATTGTTTTCGGGTTGCCTGTTCATAAATAGTCCTCCAGTTAAATGAATAATGTTCTGACAGTGAAACAATATCAAAAACATCCTTTGCTTCATCCCGGCTTAACATGGCCCCCAGTTTATTGGCAAGGATATTTCCCGGGTTGTCGAGCGGAACCGAATTACAGAATAGTACCGGTCCCCAGTGTTCCCCGGTATCATTGACAAATTCAAGTTTCATTGTTATTTCTTCTCCAATCCACATCCTTACGAATTCTTCCGTATCCACAATCGACCTGGTGTCAACAGGCAAATTCAGGATAACCTGTTTGTAAATACGGTTAACTCCTTGTTTAAATTCAGGGTCCCGGTTGACAAAAAAATCAAGATCATCACTGAAGCGATGGTCAAGGTAATACCGCCCCAGGGCTGTCCCCCCGGTTAGATAAAACGGGCTGATATGGTCTTTGAGTACTTCAAGTGCTTTATCCTGTAACAGATAAAGCTTTTTGTAGTCGGGAACGGATAAATTCATAACGCCTGGTCAGGGATTTAAATCTCAATGATTGGATGGTTTTTTCTGTAAGCAATTGCAGTATTCTTTCCGGAGTGATGATAGAAAGAATAGTAAACCATGAAAAGGATTCCAGCAACTTCCTGAATAACGTTTCCTCAGTGTAATGCCCTGCCATCTTGCGTTTGCCTTCCAGCACTTCAAGACAATCTTCGGGCGCAATATTATAGTCCCACATCAGGGAGCGCATAAAATGAAGACGTTCATCCAGAGGGGCGAGCATAAGGCTAATAATAAACTATTACTACCACTGACAAATTTACATAATAATCGAGATTCATGCTAAAGTTTTATAAGTTTTAAGTGGAGAAAGTGTTAAGTTTTAAGTGAAAAAAGTTTTAAGTTTTAAGTTTGTTTGAGGGAGTTGATGAGGCCCTGGAGCATGGAGGAGATTTCTTTGGATTCGGTTATTAAAGGACGAGCGAGGGCAGGGGAGAGAATTCCGATTTTTTCGGCGATATATAGCTGGGTTCGTAATTCGGCTGCGGAACCTTTGGCAATATGCATAAAACGAACGAATTCCTTTACTGAGTTTCTTTCAGCACCCTCAGCAATATTCGACGGTATCGAAACCGCCGCCCTGTTCATCTGCTCCCTCAACCCAAACTCCCTGCAAACCTTCAAAACAAGGTACACCTCCACCGCCAGTTTGCACCCCCTCTTCCAAACCTCCAGCTCCTCAAAAGACCTATACAAACCCTTAAAAATTAAACCCTTAAAACTTAAAACTTAAAACTTTTTTCACTTAAAACTTCCCCACTTAAAACTTAAAACTTTTTTCACTTAAAACTTTTTTTTACTTCTTTTCCCGTACCTCCCGTTTTATCCGATCGAGATGCCCCCTGCCTAACGCTTTTACTTCGCATCCGAGTTCGAAATATCGCCTGATCTGTTCGTCTTTCAGGATGCCAAAAGCGTCGATGATGGCGATGGGGCCGCCGGCCCATTGAACCATTTCGTCGGGGCTGAGGTTGAGGTACTGGTGGTGCGGAACGGCGAGGATCACCGCTTCGACGCCATTCAGCGCTTTCTCAAGGTCTTTCTCTACAACAGCCTCTTTCAGGTGTTCCTGGTTGCGGAAGAAACGTTTCCACGAACTGCCAACGGAGGGGTAGGTGTCCTGCTCCTCGAGTTCGTACCAGTGTTCCACGTAAGGGTCGTGGATGCAGATCTCGGCGCTCATCTCGGTGAGCTTGCGCACCACCAGTTCGCTGCCGCTGTAGCGCGTGTCGCCCACATCCTCGCGGTAGCTTGCGCCGCAGAGGAGCACCCGGGAACCGGCTATGTAGCGGCCCATGTTGCGCAGCGCGTCGCGGGTGAGTTCGGCCACATGCAGCGCGCGGGTGTCGTTGATGTCGATGGCCGTGGGGGTGATGCGGAACACCTTGTCGCCATCCTCGAACCCGAGGATGTGTTTGTAGGCCCAGTAGCCCAGCCCGCCATCCTTGGGCAGGCAATACCCGCCGATGCCGGGGCCGGGGAAGATGATGTTGCTGTGGGTGGGACGCATTTTGATGGCCCTGATCACCTTGATCAGGTCGACCCCGTTGCGTTCGGCAAAAAGGCTCCATTCGTTCAGGTAAGCCAGGATAGCCGCGCGGTAGGAGTTCTCCACGATCTTGGTGGTCTCCGATTCGATGGGGCGGTCCATGACGGTGA
>CAIPFN010000155.1 GCA_903864265.1 uncultured Bacteroidales bacterium
CGGGCAGAAACGTGCCTTCCTTTTTGACAAAGACGGGAAATTCACCGGTAAAGGCGACCACCTTTTTAAATCAGCACCCGCCGCCAAACCACCCGTAAAAACACTTGAAACCACGCCTTCAACTCAAACGCCAGCTGCCGGCATTGCAGTTCCGAAAAAATAACAACTTTCTGATTCGTTAAAAGCCGGTGCATTCCGGCTTTTTTTTTGTTTTACATTAACCAAAAAATGTGCAATTTTGTCACCATTCATAAACGACAATTTTAATATCTTTACAATTTATAATAAATCTAAACAAACTGCAGGCAATAACCTAAATCGGTTTAATTGCATGTATTAGTAGTTATCGATTATTTACGCTACTGAAACAATTAAAATTATGGGCTATACACCACAAAAAAAAGTATTGAAAAAAAAACAACCCAAGCCATCAATCTTTGCAGGAGTCCGTTCAGGTTGGCTGCAAAAATTGCCCGTAATCTTTTTTGTCCTTGGCTTCGCTGTCCTTATGATTCTCTTTTATGCATTCTGGCTATCTGATTATTGCCAAAACAACATACAGCCCCACATTGTTTCAGGAAATGCACGCTTATCAAGTTTCCTCCTGAACCTTTTCGGTATGGGTACGACAGCGATGAAAGAAACAATCTCTTCTACCGCCTTTTCGGTCAGCATAGCCCGTGGTTGTGACGCAATGGAAGCCATGGCGCTCTTTGCTTCAGCATTGCTGGCTTTCCCCGCAAAATGGAAATTCAAGGTGGTGGGTTTTTTTGTCGGGATTGCAATCCTGTTCAGCTTGAACATTTTGAGAGTTGTATCGCTTTTCCTGACCGGGGTTTATTACCCGAAAGCTTTCGAGATCATGCATGTAGAAGTATGGCAGGTAGTATTCATCATCTTTGCAATCGGGTTGTGGATCTTCTGGATCAAATGGACAAGAAAGGAGGCAGCCTATGTTGCGTAGCAAAACCTTAATGCTGTTCCTTGTCAAAGCACTTATTATTTATGGATTTCTTTCAGTTCCACTTACATTTTACGATGCCACATACGGTAGTTTCTACAGGAAAGTAGCAGGTGTGTTTTTCAGCAAATTCCGGGAAACCGGTTTTGTAAAGTTCAAGGAATGGAAAGAACCTTCAACAACGCATGTGAATCTAGGAAATTATGCCCTTGTGCGACCGGATGGAACTTCACGCACGGGATTTGTTGATATCAATACCCGGTACCTTGGATATATTCCGACTATTTTACTGATCTCACTTGTGCTGGCTTCGCCGGTACCCTGGAAACGAAAACTGATCGCACTAATTTCCGGACTAATCCTTGTAATGCTGCTACTTATGTTCAAACAATGGATCGCCTTATTACAGCTTAGTGAGGAATCTCCCTTTCTCCAACTGACCAATTTCACCGGCACGTCCAAATCAATCCTGACATTCCTGAATACATTTATCTGTACTTTTTCCAGTTCGGTGCTCTATTTTGTGGTAGCTATCTGGTTGCTGGTCACCTTCAGGGTTGATGATTTCAAGGATCAGCAGGTAAAAAAGTAGCGGCAGAATATGTTAACATTCGCTTGCTAAGTTTCCGATGGTTTATTTGAGTATGTTGCCTTTCTTTATTCCGGGCATATGCCAGAAATGAAAAGAGAAAAGCCAAAACAACAAATAAAAAAAACCCTTCATGGCAGAATTGAAATTCTGACCACAAAGGGCTCCAGGTAACACAAAGAAAATC
>CAIPFN010000156.1 GCA_903864265.1 uncultured Bacteroidales bacterium
ATGTTGCCAGCCTTTTTTATTCAGGGATGATTCCGTTTATTTTGTGATTTTGATTTCGACTCTCCTGTTGAGCGCACGGCCTGCAGCTGTTTTATTATCGGCAACAGGGTTGCTTTTTCCAAAGAATGTTTTATCAATATTAGGAGTCTTCATTCCTTTCTTTTTCAGGTAGTTAATAACATAATCGGCACGTTTTTCCGATAAACGGAGATTATATTCTACTGATTCAAGGTTGTCGGTATGACCGGCTACCGAAATCACGGCGGTAGGATTTTCGTTCATAAAGGCGGAAATTTCATTCAGGTCAAGAATGTTCTTAGCCAGGACTACACTTTCATCCGTATTGAAATAGACAATTTTCTCGAGCAGCGCACCTTTTAAGACTTCAGGACAACCACTGGTGGCAGCCACTCCGGCTACGTCAGGGCATTTATCGAGGTTATCAGGGATACCGTCACCATCCGTATCGGGGCAGCCGGCGAATTTAGCAAGGCCTTTTACATTCGGACAAGCATCTTCGCTGTCGATAACACCATCTCCATCCCGATCGGGACAGCCATTGAATTCCTTTTTGCCGGCAGCATCGGGGCATTTGTCGTCTTTATCGGCAATCCCATCTCCATCTTTATCCGGGCAGCCTTTGAGATCTGCTTTACCGGAAGCAGTGGGGCAAATATCATCTTTATCAGGAATACCGTCACCATCCGTATCGGGGCATCCTTTAAATGCAATTCTACCGGCAACATCAGGGCAGGCATCATCTTTATCGGCAATACCGTCATTATCTTTGTCGGGACAACCGGCGAGTTCTGCTTTTCCAAAGGCATTCACACAGATATCATCTTTATCTTTAACCCCATCGCCATCGGTGTCTTTGGCTCTGAGTTTAATCTGCAGTCCCACGGTAGCAAAACTGTACCAGTCGTGTTTCTGCAGGCCTACCCAAAAATCCAGTTTATCATCCTTCAAGGCAAGGCGCGAAATGTATTCTACGTTAATATGCATGTTGTTGGTCAGGCGAAAGGCGGCTCCTCCTCCGACAGGAAGAATAAACTGGTGCTGCCAGCTGGTATGCTCCTTATCCAGGCTGCCATCCGACATTTTGGTAAGTTTTGATTTGTAGGAAGTTACTCCCGCTCCACCTATAAGATAGACATTTACAAAACGCTTTTCGTTATATTTTGCAAACAGATCATTAATGTTGACGGTCAAATTCAAACCAAGGTCCCAGAGGTTCGAGGATAACTTACGGTCAATGCTCTGTTTTTCACTGTACAGCTTTGTCTTCTGAAAATCGGCCCTAAGTCCGAAAACAGGACTTAACTGATAGCCTAAAGCGGCACCAAATGAGAATTTCGGATTTTTATTGAACAGGTAATCAGGATTGATATCACCAAAATACTCGCTCACGCCAACATTTGGCTGAAGATACATAAATCCCTTAAAAGGAAGATTTACACTATCGTTTTGAGCATTAGTGACAACGGGAACACAAAAGAAAACAATAATTGAAACGACAATTATTGCCAAACGGGAGAAAAAATTGTTCATAATCCGGAATTTAAAGAATATTTTATTTGACGTTGTATAGGCAAAAATATGAAATAAAATGCAAAAAACATCATTGGTGTGAATTTTAATTTCAAAATTCATTCCGGGATAGTCAGGAGAGTCTCGCAGCAGAAATGACTACACCTGGATTATAATTTTGAAACCTGCAAATCGGGAAGGAAAATGGACTACAGAGCCAGGATTTTTTTCGAAGAAATATAAAACTGGTATAATACAATGGCTGCCGTTACGGAGACATTGAAGGAATGTTTGGTTCCAAACTGTGGAATTTCGATACAGGCGTCCACCATATCCATTACATTGTCGCTCACGCCGTTAACTTCGTTGCCAAATACCAGGGCCACTTTTTCATCCGGCCGGGGAATATATTCCTCCAGAATAATACTGCCGGCGGCCTGCTCAACGGCAATGATCTTATAGCCCTCCGTTTTAAGCTGTTCAACGGCAAGCAAGGTATCGTCAAAATATTGCCATTTCACCGATTCGGTTGCCCCTAAAGCGGATTTGTTAATTTCGCGGTTGGGAGGAGTGGCTGTAATGCCGCATAAAAATATCTCCCTGATCCTGAATGCATCCGAAGTACGAAAAATAGATCCTATATTATGCTGGCTTCGGATATTGTCCAGAATACAGATCACAGGAAGTTTATCGAGTTGATTAAATTTTTCAACACTTACCCTGTTGAGTTCGTCCATATTAAGTTTTCGCATAAGCTGTATTTGAATCGCGAAATTACGGGTTTCCGGTACGTAATGTTCGTAAAAATTATGAACACCCTGCCTCAGACTATCAAAATCCGGACAGATAACCCTATATTTGCCGTAACAATTTATAATACAGGGAAGTGACAAAAGGCAAGGAAAAGGAAGATGTGGTGGTAACCCCACTGATGAAGCAATACAACACCATTAAGGCGAAATACCCTGATGCCCTTTTATTGTTTAGGGTTGGAGATTTTTATGAAACTTTCGGATCGGATGCCATAAAAACCTCTGAGATTTTAGGCATTATACTAACCCGGCGGGCCAACGGGACGGCTACTTATATAGAACTAGCCGGTTTCCCGCATCATTCGCTCGACACTTACCTCCCCAAACTGGTCAGGGCCGGTTACAGGGTTGCCATATGCGATCAACTGGAAGATCCTAAGCTCACAAAAACCATCGTAAAGCGGGGTGTAACCGAGCTGGTGACTCCCGGGGTTTCATACAACGATAAGATTCTTGAAAACAAGGAAAACAATTTCCTGGCCTGCATTCACCTCTTACCCAAGGCTTCGGGCATTGCTTTTCTGGATATATCTACGGGGGAGTTTTTAGTAGCACAAGGCTCGAACGATTATATAGAGAAACTATTGCAGACTTTCCGGCCTTCGGAAGTTATTGTTCAGAAGAATAAACGACAGCAGTTTATTGAGACTTTTGGCGACAAATTCTATTTTTCCTATTTCGATGAATGGGTTTTCACCATTGAATTCACCAAAGAACTGCTTCTCAAACAATTCGGTACAGTTTCACTCAAAGGCTTCGGAATCAGCGAACTCGAAAACGGCGTAATCGCTGCAGGGATAGCCCTGTATTACCTATCGGAGACTCAACATGACAAAGTGCAGCATATCTGCAAGATATCGCGGATTGAGGAAGATCATTTTGTATGGCTCGATAAGTTCACCGTGAGGAACCTGGAATTGCTGCAATCGCCAAATGACAATGCCAACACGCTTTTATCAACCATTGACCGCACCATCTCGCCTATGGGATCCAGGCTGCTGCGACGCTGGATACTTCTTCCGCTGAAGGACCGCCTGCCGGTAAGCGAACGGCACGAAATTGTTGACTACTATATTAAAAATGAAACCTTCACCGAAATAATCGAACAGCACATTAAAACCATTGGCGACCTGGAAAGACTGATTTCGAAGGTAGCGGTAGCGCGTGTAAATCCACGTGAAGTTTTACAGATACGTCGGGCCTTACAGGCATTAATCCCTATAAAAACCGCCTGCCGGAATGCGTCACACGAAGCACTCAACCACCTGGGTGAACAGATCAACCCCTGTGAACTGATAGCCGAAAAAATCGGGCAAACCATACAGGACGACCCTCCTACCATGATTTCGAAAGGACAGGTAATTGCCGCGGGTGTTTCGGCTGAACTGGATGAACTCAGGGGACTTGCCTTCTCGGGCAAAGACTACCTGATTAAGTTGCAGCAGCGCGAAATAGAACGAACCGGCATCAGCTCGCTGAAAGTCAGTTTTAACAATGTGTTCGGCTATTACCTTGAAGTTACCAATTCGCATAAGGATAAAGTGCCCCCCGAATGGATGCGAAAGCAAACCCTGGTGAATGCCGAGCGCTATATTACAGAGGAACTGAAAGAATATGAACAGAAAATACTGGGGGCCGAAGAAAAAATATTCGATATTGAGAACCGGCTTTACAATGAGTTGATATTACACCTGGCGGAGTATGTGCAACCGGTTCAGCTCAATTCGCAGCTGATAGCCCGCCTCGACTGCCTGTTATCCTTTGCCCGCATAGCCAGGGCGAACCGCTATGTAAAACCTCAACTGAACGATTCCTATACAGTGGAAATTAAAAACGGCCGCCACCCGGTAATCGAGAAGCATTTGCCTACAGGAGAGGAGTATATTGCCAATGATGTTTTGCTGGATAACGACAGCCAGCAGATTATTATTCTGACAGGGCCCAACATGTCGGGAAAATCGGCCTTGCTGCGGCAAACCGCGCTGATAGTACTGATGGCTCAGATAGGCAGCTTTGTGCCTGCTGATGCAGCCAAAATAGGCATGGTCGACAAGATTTTTACGCGGGTAGGCGCTTCGGATAATATTACTTCGGGTGAATCCACTTTTATGGTGGAGATGAACGAGACCGCCAGCATACTGAATAACATTTCGAACCGCAGCCTGATATTACTGGATGAAATCGGGCGGGGTACCAGCACCTACGACGGCATTTCGATTGCCCGGGCCATTGCCGAGTACCTCCACGATCACCCGCTCTACAGGGCCAAGGTACTTTTTGCCACCCATTACCACGAGTTGAACGAAATGGCAGCCACCAAGCCGCGTATCCGCAATTATCATGTGGCCGTTAAGGAAATCGGCAAGAAAGTGATCTTCCTGCGCAAGCTAACCCTGGGGGGCAGCGAACACAGTTTCGGGATTCATGTGGCCCGTATGGCAGGTATGCCGGGCAGCGTGCTGCAAAGAGCTACCAATATACTTTCGCAGCTCGAAAAGAAGCATGTAACTGATGATCAGGACAATAGTCCTGGTTCTTCGAAACAGGAGAAAAAAGGGGAAGAAATACAATTAAGTTTTTTTCAGTTGGATGATCCCTTGCTGGAACGTATTCGCGATGATATCATGAGTTTGGATATTAACACGTTAACCCCTGTTGAAGCCCTGATGAAGATGAACGAGATAAAAAAAATATTGAAAAAATACTAGATAAGCTTTTGGAAATAAAAAATGTGTGTATATTTGCACTCCCAAACGGTTAATAATGCGGAAGTAGCTCAGTTGGTAGAGCACGACCTTGCCAAGGTCGGGGTCGCGAGTTCGAGTCTCGTTTTCCGCTCTGCTTAAAAAGAAACCTCCTGTTTTAACAAGGAGGTTTTTTTTCAGGCGCCCGAATGGTGAAATAGGTAGACACGAAGGACTTAAAATCCTTTGGCCATTGCGGCCGTGCCGGTTC
>CAIPFN010000157.1 GCA_903864265.1 uncultured Bacteroidales bacterium
ACATACAAAGTCCGGCCAGACCTTCAAAAAGGTCAAAATTACCCGCTTTGATGAAATTATAATAAGCCCGGTGTTCCCTGTTGTTAACAGGAACATCTATCCCATAAAAAATAATTAATCACTGATGAAATAGCCATGATTATATAAACCACCAGCCTGTGATGATATTATGATTAATCTGGCGTATAACATGTGACCCGTAAAAATAAGCAATAACACATGAAAACAATTTTTTTCTTCCTTTTCCTCTTTTTTGTGATTTCTCCTGCAATGTCGCTGAAAGCGCAGACAGGTCAGTCGCCCGAAGAATTTTTCGGGTTTATCCCGGGTTCCGACCGCAATCTTTTTGATTACGACCAGATGATTGCATATTTCCGGCAGCTGGATGAGGCTTCTCCCCGGATTCTGCTGAAAGAAATTGGCCTGTCGCCCATGGGTAAAAAGATGTATATCCTGTTTATTTCGGCACCTCAAAACCTCGAAAAACTCGGACGTTACCGCGAAATTAACCGTAAACTGGCCCTCGACTGGAAAATGGATTCCATTGAACGGGAATCGCTGATAGGGGAAGGCAAAGTTTTCCTGCTGGCTACCCTGTCCATGCATTCCAACGAGGTAGGCCCTACACAGGCCGCTCCCCAGGTGGCATATACCCTGGCTAATACTATGGATCCCGAGCTGCTGCGTTGTCTCGATAACGTGGTTTTCATGGTGGTGCCCAACCACAACCCGGACGGAATGCATATGGTGGTGGAAAATTACCTTAAATATAAGGGAACGCCTTACGAGGGCTGTTCCCTGCCCGGCGTATACCATAAGTATGTCGGCCACGACAACAACCGTGACTTTGTCACTCTCACGCAGCAGGATAATAAAGTAATCGCTGCCATATATAATAAGGACTGGTTTCCGCAGGTCATGGTCGAAAAGCACCAGATGGGCTCCACGGGAGTCCGGTATTTCGTTCCGCCCATGAGTGATCCTATCGCCCAGAATGTGGATGAAGGCATTTGGAACTGGTCGTGGGTGTTTGGTTCGGCCCTGTCAAGGGACATGACCTCGGCAGGCTGCGCGGGGGTGGCCCAGCATTACCTGTTCGACGATTACTGGCCGGGTTCCACGGCAACGGCGGAATGGAAAAACATGGTAGGGCTTCTCACCGAAGCCGCCGGGGTTTCGGGTGCCAGCCCTATATATATCGAGAAAAACGAATTAAAAGTGGCAGGAAAGGGTTTGGGAGAGAATAAAAAAGGTATTAATATGCCCTTGCCCTGGGAGGGAGGATGGTGGCGTCTTTCCGATATTGTGAAATATGAGATGCAGTCAACCTGGTCGTTGCTTAAAACAGCTTCTGCCAACAGGGAACAGCTGCTGCGATTCAGGAATTACATGTGCCGTAACGAAGTGAAGAAAGGCAAAACCCTGTCACCTTCCTACTTTGTGGTCCCGGCCCGCCAGCACGACCGCGGTGAACTGGTGGCCCTGGTGAACCTGCTCGACGAACATGGTGTAAGTGTATTCCGGCTGAGAGAAAATCTGATGTGGAACGATAAAATGCTGCATGCCGGGGATATAGTTGTTCCGCTGGCACAACCCTTCCGGTCGTTTATTAAAGAAGTGATGGAAGCCCAGGCCTTCCCTGTGCGCCACTATACTCCCGGGGGCGAAGCTATCAAACCCTACGATATCACCAGCTGGTCGCTTCCGCTTCATAAAGGCTTACTTTCGTATGAAATACCGGTGGTTGTCGAAGCAATCGAAAACAATCTGGAGCCGGTTCCTTTGCCTTATACATTGATGAGCGGCTTCGTGAATCATGAAAACGGGTACTGGGTTTTCAATTCTTCGAATAATGAAAGTTATAAAGCGGCATTTAAAGCCCTTTCCATTGGGCTTAAAGTAAGCCGCACAAGGACTGATCTAACTTGTTCTGGCGAGACTATTCCTGCCGGTAGTTTTATCGTCTCGGGAGTGAATGAAAAGATTGTTTCATTGTTAAAAGATTCTCTCACCGTTTCGCCCGAATGGTTCAGTTCAAATCCCGATTCCATGGCAGGCCTGGTACACTTGCCGCGTATTGCCCTGGTCGAAAGCTGGTTCCAGGATATAGATGCAGGCTGGACCCGCTTCCTGTTTGATCAATATCATATTCCGTTTACGGTTATCAGGCCTGCCGACCTGGCAAAGAAAACATATAGCCTGGATTTCGATATCGTTATTTTTCCCGATGAGGATAAAAATGTACTCATGGAAGGAAAAGTCAAAACCGGGGAAGATCTTTTTATGGCCAACCTTCCGCCTGAATATACCAAAGGCATGGGAAAAGACGGGTTTCAGAAAATATTGAAATTCATTAACAATGGAGGCACTGTACTTTCGTGGGGTGGCTCAACTGAGTTGTTCACGGGTATGATGAGTATAAAAACAAGTGAAACCGAAAGCGAGGATTTCCGGTTCCCGTTCAGCAATGTATCACCCGGCCTCGTGAAAGCGGGCTTAAACTGTCCCGGATCTTTGCTCAGCGTCAGGCTGCTGCCCGGCCACCTGCTGACCCGCGGAATGAACTCCGAAGCCGGAGTTTTAACCACTGCCGAACAGGTATTTCAGACTACGCTTCCTCCTTTTGGTATGGACCGTAGGGTCATAGCAAGTTACCCTGAAGAGCATGTATTATTGAGCGGTTACTGTCAGAAAGAAGAATTGCTGGGTAACTATGCGGCAATGGTATGGATGCGGAAAGGCAAAGGGAACCTGGTGGTTTATGGCTTCAGCCCCCAGTTCAGGGCTTCAGTGCCCGGAGTCTACAAGCTTCTTTTTAACGGCATATTGTTAAAACAGGGAAGTGGTGACAATGATTAAGTGTCAGGGCATTTCCGGTAAAACCCGCTATTCCGGTGTGCAAGGGTTCCCATTGTATATTTTATCAGAAAAAACCACATCCACGCTGAACAAAGCAGCTTTAAAATCCTTAATACTTGTTAACCGTTTAATGACACCCAAAATTAAATTATGAAGAATACGATTTCCTTGCTTTTAGTGCTTCTAACCTTTACTGTTTCCGCCCAGGAAAAACACCTTAAAAACATTAAGCAGCTTACCTTTGGAGGCGATAATGCCGAAGCCTATTTCAGTTTCGACGGTAAAAATGTTTCGTTTCAAGGTAACAATCCGACCTGGGGTTTGAAGTGCGATCAGATTTTTAACCTCAATATAGCCGAAGCCGCAGCCGACAGCACGTATCGCCCGCCTTTGATCAGCACGGGTTTTGGACGCACCACCTGCTCGTTCTTTCTTCCGGGGGATAAGCAGATTTTATATGCTTCGACTCATCTGGGCGGGAAAGATTGTCCTCCAAATCCCGAGCCCCGCAGTGATGGGAAGTACCTGTGGCCCGTATACCCTGATTTCGATATTTTTGTAGCCGACCTCAAAGGTAACATTGTCAAACAGTTCACGAATTCACCCGGTTACGATGCCGAAGCAACGGTTTCGCCCAGGGGCGACAAAATCGTGTTCACTTCCATGCGCAATGGCGACCTGGATCTTTATACCTGCAATATCGACGGCAGCAATGTAAAACAAGTAACCCATATGCTGGGATACGACGGAGGTGCATTTTTCTCGCCCGACGGCAAAAAACTGGTTTTCCGCGCATCCCGCCCGCAGACACCCGAAGATATAAAGGAATATAAGGACCTGCTTGCCCAAAACCTGGTTATGCCTACCAAAATGGAGATATTTGTTTGTAATGTCGACGGAAGCGATCTGCACCAGGTCACACACCTGGGAAAGGCCAACTGGGCACCGTATTTCCTGCCTTCCGGCAATAAAATTATATTTTCAAGTAATCATCAATCCACCAAGGGTTACGACTTTCAACTCTTCATGATTAACGTGGATGGTACCGGGCTCGAACAGGTTACAGCCGAAAGTTATTTCAATGCTTTCCCCATGTTTTCACCCGACGGCAAAAAACTGATGTTTTCATCAAACCGCAACAAACGAAACCCCCACGATATGAACCTGTTTATCGCCGACTGGGTAGATTAAACTTTGGCGGAACAGTTTCTTTTATAGACTATCTTTTCTAATGAAAAAAAGATTGGTAAAGCAGGAAAAGCTTTGTCAACCTTTTTTTTGTAATGGGTATCATACTTGTCCTCTTTGCGGCTTATCCTTTTAGCCGTAAAGCCATTGCAAAAATGTTATTTGCTGATCTTCTTCAATGCGTCCAGGTAGATTTTGCGGATGCTGTTTTTTTCTTCCCTTTCGGCAATGGCCTTTATGGCCGGCACCAGGTCAGTATTGAAAGGCAGGCGGAGCTTGACAATCTGCCCCAGGGCAAATGCTGCACTCCAGCGGACCACCGTGCCGGGATGTTCGGAATTTTCCAGGAGGTTCTTCACTGCGCTTTCAAGTTTGTCAGGAAACAGGAAAGCTGTATTTCCTATAACCCTGGCTGACTCCCATTTTATACGTGCTGCTTTTTCGCTCAGGCTTTGGGTAATGAAATCAAATGTTACAGTATCGACAATTCCCGGGTGTTTTTGCGATGCAAACTCAATGGCTTCGATACAGCTGGCCTTGTCGGCTTCCCTTGCCAAAGCGGCATATTGAACCAGTTTGCCGATGCTGATGGTATTGCCGGAAAGCAGGCTGCTGATGGCTTCTGTTTTCTCTTTCGGCTTGCGCAGCTTGTCATTCAGAATTTCATTGATGTCCATAAACCTAAGGTTAAGGGTGCGTTTGTACTGCAAAGATACTCTTTCGTATTAGCCCGACAGGTCCTGCTGCCTGATATTTTGGGTGGTCAAAAGTTTGCTTCCCCGGGCCGGGAACTGTATACCCGGCATGCGTTTTCCGGTTTATAAAGCAGGTGCGGCGTTTCCCTGCCCAGGCGCTGATAGAGCAAGGCTTCTCTTTTTGGTTTGTTTAAGGGTTTTTGTGATTCTGTTACTGCAGTATATGTTTTATTCCTGCGTGCTATTCCTTATATTTTGTCCGGAAGCCGGAGCCCGGAAATCGTCGTCACTGAAAAAGGAATACCCCGAAGAAGCAGTGAAATACGGGTTTAAACGCAATGGAACAGGACAGGTAAAAATTAAATCTGAAATTTGTGTTGATTCAGGAGGTCCGGGAAAATTATCAATTTTTCAACTACCTGTATCAGAGTGTAATAAGCTATGTGGGATCCGATGGTTGGAGGCATTTGGCATGAGAGTCGGAGGATATCAACTAAAGCGTGTTTATAAAAATAATTCAGGATATCCAAAAATAAGTTAAATAATATTTGGGATTATCCTCATAGCGTATTATCTTTGTCACTTCCGCAGAGTTTCTCCAGAATTTATTTAGGAGGAATCCGGAACAAGTGACAACAAATTGATCTATTATTTACTAAATTTGTAGATTCTGATTGTTGTCACTGGAAAATGAGGGCCGGTTTTAATGCTAAAATCGGAACGCATCAGAAACACCTCAGGTAGCTTATTTTAAAATCCAGTTTTGTACGACTAGTTTTTCCTTGGTCTTCACGTATCGCTTATTTTCTTCAGATTTATTTTAATGCTTTTTGCTTAACGTTGTTTTTTTTTGTTGAATAAATGGGTGGTTCCTCAGGGAGTTCATTCATGAATGTCAGTTTTAGTTGTTGTTCTAAGTTTTGTGATCTCGTCAGGCTATTCTTTTTCTTGGTTATCTTTTATTGCGCTTTAGTTTAAAAAGTTCAGGTTTGTCTTTTGCTTCACTTCATGTAACATTTGTTTGTGTCAATTAAAACGAGGATTGGTTTTTTTTGAAATCATTCTATTTTTGACCAATCACGTTTCATTCTTTAAATTCCGGAACTCGCCATGCTCTTTTCCTAGTGTTACTATTATTAAAATGGTATTGAAAAACATTTTCCTTTCAGAGAATTTTAACCATAGATTTTCGGTTGTGGAAACCTACCCAAATAATAACTTAATACATCAGGATTATGAAAAGAATTTTACACTTTTCGACGACTTTGCTGTTTTTGTTTGCTTTTCTGAACAGCATTAATGCCCAGTATTGTACACCGACCTTTACCAACGGATGCGAAGGCGGCCAGGGAATCACTTCGTTCCAGTTTGGTACAATCAATCAGACGCCAATACCATGTACCGGAACGCCCAATTATTACCAGGATTTTACCAGCATAAGTACCGACCTGGCAATGAACGGTATTTATGATATTGCAGTGCAGACTGCAAATAACGGAACGTATATTTCAGTCTGGATCGATTATAATTCCGACCAGACCTTTGATAACGGGAGTGAACTTGCATTGCAGTTTTTCTGCATGTATGCGGGCACAACTTCTACTTCGCTGACGATACCTTCTTCAGCTACCACAGGTTCCACCCGCCTCAGGATCGTGGCTTCCACATTCTCTTATCCAATCGATCCCTGCAGTGATCCGGGTCCTGGCAACTGCTCCGACTATTCGGTTAATATCATTGATCCGGTCAGCCCGCCCTCAGTCAATACACTGGCTGCGACAGGCATAACGGCTTTGAGTGCGGTACTGAATGGTACCATAAATGCCAATGATAATTTTACCCATGCCGTATTCAATTATGGTACTGGCCTGAGCTATGGCATCAATGTAACGGGTAGCCCATGGATTTTAACCGGAAGCTCCAATATGGATGTAGCAGCCTCCATTTCCGGACTCATCCCGAATACTACCTATCATTTCGAAACCGTAGGATATGGCTCGGGAGGTTACGTTTCGGGCGGAGATATGGAATTTACTACATTGTCAATTCCGCCCACGGTAAGCACCGAACCCGCTACCAATGTATCGGGCGTTTCAGCCATGCTAAACGGATTGGTTAATGCCAATAATCTGGCATCCGGTGTTACGTTTGAATATGGATTGGACGATACCTATGGTACCACCGTGGATGGCAACCCCTCTACGCTATCAGGTTATACTCCGCAATTAGTCACATACTATTTATCGGGGCTGGATATGAATACAACCTATCATTACCGGGTTGTCAGTTCAAATTCCGAAGGCGTTACTCCGGGTGCCGATATGACTTTCACCACCTTGCCCACACTCTATTGCATGCCGGTATTCTCAACCGGTTGTAATACCTATGAAATCGGTTTGACCTATTTTGAACTGAATACGATTTCCCAAACTATACCGTGCAGCGGAACGCCCAGCTATTACCATGATTATACATCCTTATCCACCGACCTGGCCATGAACGGCTATTACTCCATATCAGTTCAGGAGGGTGGGGTTTATGGTGCAAGCGTGACGGTATGGATTGATTTCAATCAAAACAATGTTTTCGATGGGCCAGCTGAAGTGGTTGGGAATGGCTATTGCGCCGGAAGTTCCTCTGCCGTAATTCAGATTGCAGTCCCGGCTTCAGTGCCAACAGGCGCTACCCGGCTGCGGATTATGGCATCCTATTTTGGTTATCCTGTCAATCCCTGCGGCACCTACGACTATGGAAACTGTTCGGATTTCACGGTAAATATTACCGATCCGCTAACTCCTCCTTCGGTAAACACACTCGCAGCTACCGGGGTATCAGCTACTGAAGCTGTGCTGAACGGTACCGTTAATGCAAATGACTATGCCACCCAGGTTGAGTTTCACTATGGATTAGATTTAAGTTATGGGAACGTAATCCAGGGGATCCCGGGAACCATAACCGGTAATTCCAACACCGATGTAAGTGCTGCTTTAACTGGACTTATACCTAACGCGACTTACCATTTTGAAGCCGTAGGGTTTGGCCCGGGTGGTTATGTTTCGGGAGGCGATCTTATGTTTACAACGTTTGCCTTACTCCCTGACGCCACGACCGGGAGCGCAACGTATATTGCGGGCTCTTATGCCACATTGAACGGAACCGTGAACGCGAATAATTCCTTAACAGATATATATTTCGAATATGGCCTGGACGATACCTACGGCACTACTGTCGCCGGGAATCCCTCCAGCTATTCCGGCTTTTCCATTCAAAACGTATCGGCACAAATTACCGGGCTGGAGCTGAACACCACCTATCACTACAGGATAGTAGGCTCTAATGCGGAAGGGACTTCCACAGGGGCAGATATGACGTTTACAACCTTGAATATACCTTATTGTATTCCTACCTATTCAACCGGTTGTGAAAGTTATAACATAGGGCTGACCTATTTTGGGCTGAACACGATTTCTCAGGCCATTACCTGTGCGGGAACCCCAAGCTATTACCACGATTTTACGGCTTCTTCAACCGACCTTGCCAAAAACGGGTACTATACCGTTTCGGTCACAGCAGGTTATGGATACCCTGCGTATCCTACCTCTCTAACCGTCTGGATTGACTACAATCATGACAATGTCTTTGATCCGGCTACCGAAACCATAGGTAGTGTCAATTGTTACGGCATTGGTACTACCTATACTTTCCCGTTTACGGTTTCCGCATCAGCTTTAACCGGGCCGGCCGGGCTCAGGGCGATGACTTCCTATTCTGGGTATCCTACTGATCCATGTGGGTATAATAGTTATGGGAATTGCTCCGACTTCACCGTCAATATTCTTGATCCGGTCAATCCTCCATCCATAACCACCCTGGGAGCTACCGGAATATCCCCTGGTGGGGCTGTGCTTAACGGGGCTGCGAATGCGAATGATAATCTCACCCAGCTCGAGTTCCATTATGGTTTAGACACCGGTTATGGAAACATTGCTGCCGCGGTACCCTCAAGCGTGGCAGGAAACAGCAATACCGATGTGAGTGCTTCCATTTCGGGATTAACCCCCAATACAACCTATAATTATGCATTGATCGGTTTCGGCGCAGGCGGTTATATCATAGGTGATAACATGGCTTTTACAACCAACGGCATCCCACCATCCGTGACTACCCTCAGCGCAACCAGTATTTCAGGCATTTCTGCCACACTTAACGGAACTGTGAATGCCAACAATTTACCGTCGACCGTTTCGTTCGAATATGGACTTACCGATTCGTATGGTTCAGCCATCGCCGGGAATCCTTCTGACGTTTCCGGATTTTATTCGCAGGCTATTACTTCTGCACTCACCGGCCTGGCGTTGAATACCACCTATCATTACAGGATTAACAGCACCAATTCGGCAGGGACTTCCTATGGAAGTGACATGACTTTTTCGACACTGCCCACTACATATTGCATTCCTGTGTACTCTACGGGTTGTAATAGCTATAACATAGGATTGACTTATTTTGGTCTCAACACGATTGCGCAGACTATTTCATGCGCCGGATCGCCAAATTATTATCACGATTTTACTTCTACCTCAACCGATCTGGCTAAAAACGGGTACTATTCTCTTTCTGTAACCGAGGGAGGCTATTCGGTGTATTACAGAATATGGATCGATTATAATCACAACAATGTTTTTGATGTCGCAACCGAACAAATCGGACAAGGGTATTGCAGTGGCGGAACAACTTCCACAATCTACTTTACCGTACCTTCAACCGTTCCCACCGGGGCCACCAGGATCAGAGTAATGTCCCGCTATTCTTATTACGGGTATCCTTCAGATCCTTGTTCACTTTCCGAAATTTATGGGAACTGTTCTGATTTCACCGTTAATATAATTGATCCTCTAGCTGCTCCATCAGTTACTACTCTGGCAGCTACAGGAATAACCACCTCGGGCGGTATTCTGAATGGTACAGTTAATGCCAATGGTATTTCCACCAGCGTTATTTTTCATTACGGAACTTCCCTGAGTTATGGGAATACTATTGCCGGTGTTCCCGGAACGCTTAGCGGAAACAGCAATACCGATGTAGCAGCCACCTTAACGGGATTATTGCCCAATACCACCTATAATTACGAAGTAGTTGGCTATGGTGCCGGAGGCTATGTGTCAGGAGGGAATATGACTTTTACAACCGGAGCCATCCCGCCGACCGTAACCACCACTTATGCAACCAATGTTTCGGGCACTACTGCTACCCTGATGGGGACCGTGAATGCGAATTATTTATCTTCAGATGTCACATTTGAGTATGGGCTAACCACCTCGTATGGCACAACTGTTTTGGGAACTCCCACGCCGGTAACAGGAGGAAGCCCGGTCGGGGTATCCGGATTTGTTTCCGGTCTGGATCAGGGTGCCACCTATCATTACAGAACCGTCGGTACCAACACCAGTGGCGTGGCCACAGGCACTGATGCTACATTTACAACCCTTTCGCCGACTACTACACAAGCGGTTACTTCGGACATTCCTGTCGGAACCACGAATCAGCAGATTATAGGTATAGAGATACCTAACCTGAGCCCATCCAATTCTGTTACTGTAACATCCTTTACCTTTAATACCAACGGCTGTACCCAGGTTTCCGATCTGTCGAGGGCCAGATTGTATTCAACCGGAACTTCCGGGGTATTCTCAACTGCACTTCAGTTTGGTTCCGACGTAACCAGTTTTGGTGCCCTGGGTTCCTCCTTTGTCATTACCGGGAGCAGAGCACTCTCCTCCGGCAACAATTATTTCTGGCTGACGTATGATATACCCTCCGGAGCCACGGCGGGAGATGTGGTTGATGCGGAATGCACATCTGTTATGGCAGGCGGCAGTTCCTTGGAGCCGGCTATTACAGCGCCAGCCGGAACCCGGACGCTTACCAGCGTAAAATTCCTGAATAGCCTTGCCGTCACCCAGGCATCAACGGCTGCTGTGCAGAAAAGCTCAACAGATAACGAGATTTTAATGCTGGATTTCAACGTGGGAGGGAGTACTGCAACACTTCCGCTGAACAGTATTTTAGTTACCAACACCGGTTTCGACAGTGACATCGCCGCCGGCGGTGTGAAATTGTACCTTACCTCATCCCCTGTGTTTGCTACAACCAATCCACTCGGAACGGCGCAGAGTTTCGTTTCGGGAACCGCCACTTTCAGTGCATTGTCATTCGATTTGCCAACCGGTCACACCTATGTATGGATTACTTATGATATTGCCGCCGGGGCAATCGGTTATCATACCGTGGACGCTAAAATCACCCAAAATGCAATTGACGTTCAGGGATTGCTTTATCCTCCAACCGAGCAGAACCCGGCAGGAAGCCGCTATGTTGCAGTCGCACCTCATGCGCTGCCTTTTACCGAAGATGCCTGGGCCACCATACCTCCAACGGACTGGAATAAAATAGGTGGAAGTTGGTATAAATCAAGCACAAGTTATTCAGGGGGAACATCTCCGGAATTACGTCTTTCCTATAGTGGGGCTAACGCCGGGGATAAAATGATTACTCCCCCGCTAATAACCACCGGGTTGCCATACCTTGTACTTCGTTTTAAGTATTTCCTCGATGATTACGGCGTTGGTTGCACATTAAGAGTCCAGTCAAGCAGTAATGGCAGTACCTGGACTAATGAAGCATGGTCACGAGCTTCAGTCAATAATCAGAACTATGGGCCTTTTGATGTTGTAACAACCATAAGTTCAAACCTGAGCGGAGGTAATACCCAGGTGGCATTTGATGTAGAGGGAAACCCCTATTATATCGATAACTGGTATATTGATAATGTAAAGATATCAGCACCAGAGCCTCCAACAGTCACTACCGCTGCAGTGACTTCCGTTACCCCCAATACGGCCGTATCAGGGGGAACTGTATTAGACGATGCAGCAAACGCAGTTACGGCAAGAGGTATATGCTGGGGCACTTCCTTAAATCCTACCCTTTCCGACAATTTCACTACCGATGGGTCGGGACTCGGAACTTTCGTGAGTAACCTTAGCGGTCTCGTTCCGGGTAATACCTATCATGTGAGAGCTTATGCCACCAATGGAATCGGGACTGCATACGGGGCCGATCTTTCTTTTACCCCTGCTCCGCCGCCAACGGTTACCACTACTGCTGCTACCGGATTGACAGGTACGGAAGCTGTTTTGAATGGCATTATCAATGCAAACTTAGGCTCTGTCGCCGTTTCATTCGATTATGGTTTAACCGTTTCTTACGGCAGTTCCGTTGCGGGTGTTCCGACCACAGTAACCGGCAGTACAGATACCCCGGTAAGCGCAAACCTGAGCGGGCTGCAACCCAATACAACCTATCATTTCAGGGCAAAAGGCTTGCCGGCAGGAGGCGTCGCTGTTTATGGTGATGACTTTACCTTTACAACCCTTGCTATTCCCCCTACCGTTGCTACCCTGGCTGCAACCTATATTTCCGGAGTTTCTGCCGTATTAAACGGAACGGTGATTGCTAATAATGCAACATCTGCCGTTTCCTTTGAATATGGTTTGACAACTTCTTACGGTTCAACCATTGCGGGTGTTCCTCCGGGTATCACGGGGAATACAGTTCAATCCGCAGCAGTTACCGTACTGGGTCTTGCCATGAATACAACCTACCATTTCCGGATAGTCAGTACAAATGCCGGAGGTACTTCTTATGGAGATGATATGAGCTTTACAACTCTGATAACTCCATATTGTATTCCCGCCTACACCACGGGATGTAATTCCTATAACATCGGGATAACCCATTTTGAGCTCAGCTCGATCAATCAGGCCGTCACCTGTACGGGGACGCCTAACTATTACCATGACTTTACGTCTTCTTCAGCCGATCTGTATCAAAACGGTGCCTATGTGATTTCGGTGACAGGAGGGTATTGGGATACCTACGTGACGGTTTGGATTGATTATAATCAGAACAATGTATTTGACGGGGCATCTGAAGTGGCGGGACACGTTTATATGACAAATCCGGGAGCTACCTACACCATCCCCTTCACGGTATCAACAGCTTCTTCGACCGGGCCGACGCGCCTGAGGGCCATGAGCAATTATTACTGGCCTTCGTATAACTATCCTGCTGATCCATGCATACTTACCGAAACCTATGGAAATTGCAGCGATTTTACTGTTAACATCCTCTCACCGCTCACCCCTCCGACTGTCACAACCAATGCAGCCTCCGGCATCACGGCGACTGAGTCGGTATTAAATTCCACCGTCAATGCAAACGGAAATCCTACCAATGCTGTTTTCAAATGGGGGTTAACCGCATCATACGGCAACAGTGTTACCGGGGTTCCGGCTGTAGTTACAGGTACTACCGATACACCGGTAACGGCATCCCTGTCGGGGTTAACGCCCAATACAACCTATCATTTCCAGGCAGTAGCATGGGGGATAGGAGGGACTGTAAACGGAAGTGACGTAACATTTGCAACCACTGCTATTCCGCCCACTGTTGTCACAGGTACAACTTCAAATATTCAGATGACCATCGCAACGCTGAGTGGAACGGTTAATCCTAATAACCTGAGTTCAACTGTTTCTTTTGAGTATGGATTGACTACTGCTTATGGTTCCACTATTTCGGCTTCCCCTTCATCGCTGGCGGGCTATTCCGTACAGTCTGTTACCGGCTCCCTGACCGGACTCACTTTGAATACACTGTATCATTACAGGATTGTCAGCACCAACTCCGCAGGTACGTCAGTAGGCGATGATATGACTTTCACTTCGGCTCCGACACTTTATTGTATACCATACTTCTCAACCGGATGCAATACTTACAGCATTGGATTAACTTACTTTGGTCTGAATACGATTTCCCAAACGATAAGTTGCAGCGGTTCGCCAAGTTATTACCATAATTATTACCCAACCTCAACGGACCTGAACAAAAACGGCAATTATTCCATCTCTATAGCCGAAGGAGGTGGTTATGGCATCGATGTAACAGTATGGATTGATTATAACCAGAATAATGTTTTTGACGGAGGTGTTGAGCTTGTCGGTCAGGGACATTGTAGCGGGGGTAGCACTGCCACCATTCCCCTCACTGTGTATGCATCTGCTTTAACAGGTTCAACAGGGCTTAGGATTCTTGCCAATTACGACGGTGACGGTTATGTTTCAAATCCTTGCGGTTCATATTCATACGGGAATTGTGCTGATTTCATGGTCAACATCCTGCCTGCAGTTACCCCGCCATCGGTTACCACTAATGCAGCATCCAGCATAACGGCAGCAACTGCAGTTTTGAATGCCACAGTTAACGGAAACGGAAATGCCACCAATGTTATTTTCAACTATGGGTTAACAAGCTCGTATGGAAGTACGGTTGCAGGTTCCCCGAGCCCGGTAACAGGTAGCACCGATATTGCAGTCAGTGCTTCACTGACGGGATTGCTAGCGAATACTTTATATCATTATCAGGCGGTAGGTTCGGGAATAGGCGGAACTGTTTATGGTAGTGACGTGACATTTACCACTGCTATGATCCCACCTACGGTCACTACTACGGCTGCTTCCGCTATAGCTGGCGTTTCTGCCTATCTGAACGGAACTGTAGACCCCAATAATTTGCCGTCGTCCGTATCCTTTGAGTATGGACTGACAGCATCGTATGGGACAACTGTTGATGGAAATCCCATTAGTGTTTCCGGATCGGGTTCTCAGGCCGTATCAGCTTTTATCACGGGGCTTACTATGAATACGTTATATCATTACAGGGTAATCAGCACAAATTCGGCTGGTACTTCTTTAGGGGATGATATGACGTTTACCACCCTTACCACACTTTATTGTATTCCATCCTATCAATACGGTTGCAGCGATCCGTGGTATATGGGACTAACATCTGTTGATCTGAATACAATTTCTCAACCTATTCCCTGTACCGGAACACCGCCTTATTACCATGATTATACGTCCTCATCCACCGATCTGGCCCTGAACGGCTCTTATTCACTTATAGTTCATGCAGGAGGCGGTTACGGAATCTATATTAATGCATGGATTGACCTTAATCACAACAATTATTTTGATGGTGCAGGCGAAATAGTCGCACAAGGCCACTGCAATGGAGGGTCTTCTTTAACTATGACCTTAACAGTCCCGGGAACTGCCCTCACAGGAGCTACCCGGATCAGGGTAATGTCTAATTATGATGGTTACGGCTATCCTTCTGATCCCTGCGGGTGGAATTATTTCGGGAACGCTGCTGATTTCTCAGTGAATATTATGTCCCCCGGACCGCCAATCGTATCCACCGGGGTAGCAACTGATCTAAATATCAGCAGCGCTACCTTGAATGGTTTGGTGAATCCGAACTATTTTTCGAGCACAATTTCCTTCGATTATGGGTTGACGGCTTCTTATGGATCCTCAATTGCCGGCACTCCGTCACCTTTAAGCGGGGGTGTAAATACGGCAATAACAGCAGCACTGACAGGGCTTACGGCAAATACAACATATCATTTCCGCATCAGTAGTACGAATTCGGCAGGTACTTCTTTAGGCGATGATGTGACATTTACAACCACTCCAACCCCTGTTTTCATCGTTTCAGGCGGCGGAACCTACTGCAGCAATGGCTCGGGATTAAGTGTGGGCCTTAGCGGTTCGGATGTGAATGCAACTTACCAGTTGTATAAAAATGCTGTTGCATTTGGCAGTACTGTATCAGGTACCGGAAATCCACTTTCGTGGGACAATTTGTCTGACGGAACTTACACCATACAGGCAATTACTTCGGCGGGAAATACATGGATGATCGGGAATGCGGTTATATCTTCATATAATAACCCGGTTTCGGTGTATATCTATGCATCCGCGTATACCATATGCCCGGGCACCTCGGTTACTTTCACGGCATACCAGTCCAACGGGGGGGCAACACCTGCATACCAGTGGGTAGTTAATAATGTGAATGTAGGTTCGGACTCGTATCAATATTCCTATATCCCTAATGGCGGGGATGAGGTTAAGTGCATATTAACTTCCAATATTGCCTGTCCCACCGGGAACCCGGCAACCTCCAATACGATTACAATAACTGTCTCCAGTCCTGTTCCCAGCATTTCCGGTTCGGATGTAGCCTGTGCCGGTTCTTCGGGTAATTCCTATTCTACGGAGTTTGGCATGTCGAACTATGTATGGAATGTTTCAGCCGGAGGAACTATCACCTCAGGCGGGAACGGATATTATTATGTAACCGTTACCTGGAATACTACCGGAGCTCAGACAGTAAGTGTTAACTACACGAATGGCTATTCCTGTACAGCAGCAACCCCAACTGTTAAAAACGTTTCCGTAAATGTAATGCCTACTCCGACCATCTCCGGATCCGCCACGGTTTGTGCCGGCTCAACCGGTAATATTTATACCACGGAATCGGGCATGAGCGGATATTCGTGGGCAGTATCAGGCGGAACTATCACTGCAGGTTCAGGAACCAGCCAGATAACAGTGACCTGGAATTCCTCCGGAGCACAGACCGTAAGTGTGAACTACTCAAACGGATGTACTCCTGCTTCGCCAACAATTTATAATGTAACGGTGAATCCTATCTCAACTCCAACGATAACAGGTCCTGTTACGGCATGCGTTAATTCAAGCGGGAATGTTTACTCAACCGAGCCCGGAATGAGCAGCTACAACTGGTCCGTTTCGTCAGGAGGCACAATCACTGCCGGTGGAAGCTCAGCTGATAATACGGTTACCGTAACCTGGAATGCTTCGGGAAGCAGATCAGTGCATGTGAGCTACACTAATACTTTTAGTTGCGGCGTATCTGCCCCAGGTGTACTTAATGTGACGGTAAATCCTTTACCGGTACCAACCATTACCGGTCCCACAGTTATTTGTGATATTCCATCAACAGTCAATACCTATACTACCGAAGCGGGGATGACAGGATATACCTGGGCAGTTTCTGCCGGAGGTACAGTCACGGCTGGAGGAACTGCTGCAGATAATTCAATTACCATAACCTGGACAGCCTTAGGCGCACAAAGTGTGAGCATTACCTATACCAGTAGTAATGGTTGTACTCCTTCAGGTCCAATGGTGAAAACTGTGAATGTTTATGCTTTGCCAGTTCCTGCCATTACCGGACCAGCTACTGTTTGCGGTATCCCGTCAACGGGTAATTTATATTATACTGAAACCGGAATGACAGGATATTCCTGGACGGTTTCTGCTGGCGGAACCATCACCTCCGGTTCCGGTCACTACATTTATGTCACCTGGAATACAGCCGGTGCGAAAACAGTTAGCGTTACCTATGCCGATCATGGCTGCAATCCGGTAAGCCCGACTGTTAAGAATGTGGATGTTTACGACAGACCGGTTCCTGTAATTACCGGCCCTACTGCTATTTGTGGAACCCCATCACCTGGAAATGTATATTCCACCGGAGCAGGCATGGCCAACTATGCCTGGACTGTCTCCGGGGGCGCAATCACTGCCGGATCAGGCACAAATTCCATAACCGTGAACTGGACATCACCCGGAGCCAGAACTGTACGGGTTACAGTTACCGATGGCAACGGATGTACTTCAAACCAGGTTGTTTATAATGTTGATGTGTATGCACTACCTATTCCGTTTATTACTGGCGATGCATCTATATGTGAACCTCCATCTGCTGGTCATGTATATGCAACACAATCAGGCATGACAGGATATGTATGGACTGTTTCGGCTGGTGGTACGGTTACTGCCGGCGGAAATGCATCAGATAACTCCATTACTGTTACCTGGACGGCATTAGGTGCACAAAGTGTAAGCGTAACTTATGCCGACGTGAATAGTTGTGTGCCTGCAAGTCCGACCGTTAAGAGTGTAAATGTTTACAACCTGCCGGTTCCTACCATTACCGGTCCGGCACCTGTTTGTGGTATTCCTTCATCAGGGAATTTCTATCACACTGAAGCCGGCATGACGGGATATTCATGGGCTGTCTCTGCGGGTGGTACTATTACTTCCGGAGGTTCCGGTAACTATATCTATGTAACCTGGAATACAGCCGGGGCCCAAACCGTAAGTGTAACGTACGCCGATCATGGTTGTAATCCGGTAAGCCCGACTGTAAAGAATGTGGATGTTTTTGCGAAACCGCTTCCCACCATTACCGGTCCGGCAATTATTTGCGGAACTCCCTCACCCGGAAATGTATATGTTACCGAAGCAGGTTGGGTAAATTATTCCTGGATCGTTTCAGGCGGTACCATTACAGCCGGGTCAGGCACAAATTCCATCACAGTGAACTGGACATCACCCGGAGCACGAAGTGTAAGGGTTGCCGTTACTGATGGAAACGGATGTACTTCAGATCAGGCCGTTTATAATGTCGATGTTTATGCTTTGCCCGTTCCGGTTATTAATGGAGACGCGTCCATCTGTGCGCCGCCTTCTGCAGGTCATGTATATACCACTCAAGCGGGTATGACAGGATATGCCTGGAATATTTCAGCAGGTGGTATCATCAATAGCGGTCAAGGTACCAACACCATCGATGTTACCTGGAATACAGTAGGGAGTCAGACAGTTGATGTTACATACACTGACACGCATGGTTGCACAGCTGCTTCCCCATCAGTAAAGCATGTCTCAGTCGATCTGTATTTCCCGGTGAGTATCACAATTGCTGCATCTGCAAATCCTATATGTACAGGAAGCTATGTCACTTTCACAGCCACTCCTGTCAATGGCGGGTCATCGCCTGTATATCAATGGATCGTGAATGGAATTAATGAGGGCTGGAATAGTTCGACTTATTGGTACATTCCTGTAAACGGAGATGTCGTTAGCTGTGTTCTGAATTCGAGTGTACTCTGTGCAACCAATGATCCGGCCACATCCAACGCTATCACAATGATAGTAAATACCCATCCCGATGTGCCTGTAAGTGGTGGCGATATAACTGTTTGCTCAACTACATTGCCTGCTTTGCTGTCAGCTACAGCACCGGCAGGTAGCACGGTTGACTGGTATCACTATGCCAGTGGCGGAGGTGTGTTGTTGTCGAATAGTTCTGTTTATTCCACTTCATCAGCAGGCAGTTATTATGCAGAATCCAGGGATTTAGTAACCGGCTGTACGAGTACCAGCCGAACCTTGGTTAATTTAACCATTAATGCTGCCGTTCAATATTTCATTGATTTAGATGGTGACGGATATGGCAACCCGGAAGTTTCTGTTATGGCCTGTGCACAGCCTTCGGGATATGTAACCAACAGTCTGGATTGCAACGATAATAATGCGAACATCAATCCGGGTGCTCAATACCTGGCTTATACAGGAAATGTTGGATTTACAAATTCTATCGTTTCTCCAACTACCGGATCGCCATATACACTCTTCCACTTTGAAGCCGATTATTTTGATGCCAACAATGCATTGCCCGGGGCAGGTTATCCCAGGCTGATACTGGATTACGAAGGAAACGGAAGTTATACCGATGCCAACGACCGTACAGTCATCATGACAGCTGCGGATCCTACGGATCTTACCACTTCCAACGGGAAGCGTTATTTTGTGGAGGTGAATGGCCTGACATACGGGACCAACTGGAAAGCCCGGATTATTGTAAGCGACGGAGTTAATTGTACTACCACCTTTGGCCCGTTCGATTACCCGGATGTGCTGCACGAACCCAACCTCTACCTCTTTGCCAACGATCTCAGCTTCAGTGTTCCTCATCCTGATCCTGCTCAAAACATCACTGTTTCTGCCGTGGTGCATAATGAATCGGATTTTGATGCCCAGAACTTTGTGTGCCACCTGATTAATCAGTGGGATACCCTGATCGTTTATCCTGATGTAACGGTGGCTAATCTGCCGGCTCATCAGAGTACAACCGTGCAGTGGAACATTACCACCCCGGCTGTTCCTGCCTGGTGCCCGATGCAGGTAAAAGTGGATTACACGAATGTGATCAATGAAAACAATGAACTGGATAACTCGGCTGTGCGTCCGTTTGTAAACGGGAATTACCAGATCGCGGGCCGTATTGTGGTTCAATCACAGGTTTCGCCAGCTGTTTCTTACTCAAATCAGTATTATTATCTGTCATTGAGTGGCAGAGCCTGGTATACTGACCTGGCCGTTCAGCTCACCGATTCCACTGTGGCAGGTGCAACTGTCGATTTCACCATACTTGAAACAGGAGCTACCTATACAGGTTACACCAATTCGTGGGGATATTTTAATATTTATTTCCCTGCTCCGCTTCCTCCGGGAGTATATCATATCATGGCTTCAGTCACCGATTTCACCTTAACAGGCGACTTCACCAATGAGTTCACTATTCTTCCGCCAATCATTCCTATAACCAAACCAAACCTGACATTGGCTTACTGTCATTCTGTGGATGTGCAGCCTGTGAATCCGACCTATGATCCGGCCAATCCTGCGGATGTTACCCTGCTGGCTCATGTTGTGAATAACGGGAATGCTACGGCAATAGGGCCTATAGAAGTGAGGTTTACCTACTCGACAGGAGGGACCTGGCTGGCACAATACAATGGCGACCTTGCGGCCGGCCATTCAGTGAACATTTCAACAACGGCACCTGTTCCGCCTCCGACAGCCACCCAGCTTGTGGCCTATGTCGATCCGAATGATCTGGTCCCCGAATGGAACGAATCTGATTGGGATAACTCAAGCATCGATAATATGTGCTATGATTTTCAGCCTGTGGGTATCTGCGGCGGTAATTTCTGGGGGACACATTGTGTGAATACCTCAACCAGCATTTATGTGGGCGTGAATGTATACCATCTTTATGATGCCAATCCGTTGGATGTGAAATTTGAAGTCAGCGGGCCGGGAATTTCCGGCTGGCAGAATCTGGGTACAGGAACCTTGAATAACTTAACCCGGAATTGCTATTGCCCTTATGTGGTTGGAATACCTGATCAGTTCACATTTGCCGAAGTGGGCGTTTATACCTTCCGTATGACGGTTGATCCGGATAACGTTTACCCTGAGTGCGACGAGGATAATAATGTGCTCATCGTTACGGTCAATTCCATTTCCTGTCTGCCTCCTGAAACCAAACCAAACCTTGCATTTTATGGTTGCTATGGTCTTCAGGTACGACCAATTAATCCTTTCTATCCAGGCACTGCTACCCTGGTTGCCAATATTATCAATAATGGGAATGCAGTTGCCGTGGGCCCTATCGATGTTCAGTTTACCTATTCGGAAGGAACATTCACAGGAACATATAACGGTAATCTGAGCCCAGGTCAAACGGCAGCTGTTACCGTTACTGCGCCTCTTCCGGTTCCGGCAACAACCATACTTACCGCTTTTATTGATCCTGCAAATACAGTTGATGAATGGAGCGAAACCGATAATACTGCTTCAGATAATATGTGCTGGGAATTCCAGCCTGTTCCTCACTGTGGAATCAACTTCTGGTCGCATACCTATATTGTGGGTCAGTCGGCTACCCTGGCCGTTGGATTAAATGTTCAGCATCTGTACGACGCCAATCCTGTGAGGGTTAAATTCGAAGTCAGCGGACCTGGAATAGTTGGAACACAGAATCTTGGTTTTGGTTCATTAAACAATGTTTCACGGAATTGCTGGTGCCCATGGGTTGTGGTTTTGCCAATGCCATTCACTTTCTTCGAAGCCGGGGTGTATCATTTTACCATGACCGCGGATCCGGATAATGTGTACGCCGAATGCGACGAATCGAACAATGTGATGGAAGTTGATGTATCGGTATTAGATGGCGCGGATATGCGCATACTTTCGCAGTTCATTAATCCTACTCCTTTAAATCCGGGTGTAAATGATTCGGTATCCCTGATTGTTACCTACGAAAACATCGGAAATTCCAATGTGAATGATGCTATGAAACTGAGAGTGAAAGTAGATAATACTGTCCTGGATGACATCTATCCCGTATATGGCCTGGCTACCGGCGATCATGCATCGGTTGCCATTCCTACAAAATGGGCCAGCAGCCTCCCGGGGGCTCATGTTATCAGGGCCATTATCGATGCCGACAACCAGGTGCCCGAAATTAACGAAAGTAACAATGAGGCAACACGGGCTATCATCGTCGGAGAATGCGCCAACCTCTACTTCCAGCTCTTTGCTTCCTCCAATTCCAATCCGGCACAGGGAGGTAATATCTTTATTAATTCCAGGATCGGAAACAACGGAGACGTGAATGCTACGGCGAATGTGAAATTCTACTACATTGGTGATGCGAATGACACCATTCCGATAGGGCAAACCCCAATTTCTGTTTTTGCCCATGACAGCACTACTATTATCATGCCTTGGGTGGTGGCTGACAATACCACCACCATAATAGGCAAAATTGTAGATGTGAATGTGCAGGAGTTTAATCCCGACGATAATGTGGCTACTGCCATCTTAGGCGGCTTTACCATTTCGCTGACCCCTGTCTCGGCCTGTAACAATGAAAATAACGGTACACTTACTGCCGAGGCCACAGGAGGATCCGCACCTTATCTCTATATCTGGAGTAACGGGTATATTGGTGCAACTCTCACTGCCGGACCCGGAACCTATTCCGTTACTGTCACTGACAATGTAGGTTTGAGTAAATCTGCTTCAGGTACTATCGGGGAATTTGCCCCTATTGTTCCTACTATTTCCGGTCCCGCCATCGCCTCAAGCGGCTCAACAGGCAATGTTTACACTACCGAGTCAGGAATGCACGGATATGCCTGGGCTGTTTCTGCCGGTGGAACCATTACCGGAGGAGGCACCGCAACGGATCATAGCGTGGTTGTAACATGGAATGGAGGCGGGGCACAAAATGTCAGCGTCAATTATTTGACACCTCACGGATGTACAGCCTTAGCTGCAACCAATTATGCCGTTACTGTGAATGAAATTCCTGTGCCGGCCATCTTTGGCCCCGACAGTGCCTGCGCCAGTTCGACAGGGAATACATATCTGACAGAAAACGGGATGCACGACTATTCCTGGACGGTATCTGCCGGTGGTGTTATAACTGCAGGGGGAACCGCAAGCAGCAATTTCGCGGTTGTAACATGGAATACCCCCGGGATTCAAACGGTAAGCGTTTCGTATACAAACCCGGATGGATATACTGCGGCATCTCCGACCAATTATCCTGTTACGGTTCTTCCTCACCCTGTGCCCACTATTACAGGACCTGTTGAAGTTTGCGTAAATTCAACCGGCAATGTTTATACTACCGAGGCAGGAATGTCAGGGTATGTATGGACGGTTTCAGCGGGTGGTACCATAACCGGCGGGGGCGTTCCTTCAGGGAACTCCATAACAGTAACCTGGCTTTCGGCCGGATCAAGAACTGTAAGTGTTTCCTATACGGATACATATGGCTGCGTTACCGCAACACCAACCATTAAAAATGTTATGGTTGATCCGTTGCCGGCCGCCGTTGCAGGCAATAACCGGGGAATATGCCTTAACAGCAGTACTACTCTTGGTGCAGCTCCAGTCGCAGGAAGTACTTACAGCTGGACTTCGAACCCGGAGGGGTTCTCATCAAACCTTGCCAACCCGACGGTTTCTCCGCAGGTAAATACCATCTACACGGTAATCGAAACCAATACCAACACCGGCTGTGTTAATAGTCACAGTGTGCTGGTAAAGGTTAATGCCATTCCGGCAGCTGTTGCCGGAGCTCCAAGGGCAATTTGCAAATATACCAGCACTACCATAGGGGCTCCACCGGTAGCAGGCAGTATCTATAGCTGGACTTCAGTCCCGGTTGGATTCTCATCCCCTCTGGCCAATCCAACAGTAACGCCATTGGTGACAACTACCTATACCGTGCTGCAAACAGCCATAGCTACCGGATGTTCCAACAGCAACAGCGTTGTTGTAACCGTTATCCCGATACCTGTACCTACCTTAACAGGACCGACTCCGGTATGTAATAAATCGACAGCTAACACTTACACAACCGAGCCTTCCATGAACAATTATGTGTGGACCATACCCGCCGGTGCAATAGTTACTGCAGGGGGCACGACCTCAGATAATTACGTTACTCTGACATGGAACAGTACAGGCCTCAGGACAATCAAGGTAAATTACAGCAATTCCTATGGCTGTACCGCTGCCACTCCAAAGCAGTTTAATGTAATGGTAAATCCTTCGCCTGTGCCATCTATCATTGGCAGCAGTTCATGTTGCATCAATGCGAATGCAGTGTACTCTACAGTTCCTCTGCAATCGAACTATGTTTGGACAATCTCTCCCGACGGAATTATTAATAGTGGACAGGGAACCCGAACGGTGAATGTAATGTGGACATCTGCAGGAGCACATTGGATCGGGCTTAATTACACTAACGCCAGCGGCTGTTCGGCTCCATCGCCAAGTATTATGAATGTGACCGTGAATACATGCAAGTCAGATGGCTTAGGGTCTGATTCTGTCAGCAATATCAATGCTCTGAATCCTCCTCTCGGCGGGTCCGATAAGTTTGACCTGAATGTCTATCCGAACCCGAATGACGGTTCGTTTACAGCCATTATTTCAGTGCCTGAACCGGGTACTTACAGTCTGCAGCTCTATAGCAGCCTGGGTGTGATGGTCTACGAACTGAAAGATCTCTATGTGAAGGGGACCATCAGGCAGAAGATAGAAGTCAGGTATGTGGCTAATAGTATTTACACTCTTGTTTTAACTAACAAGGATCAGTCAATTCAAAAGAAGGTCTTAATCAGGAAATAACAAAGAATAAGGGAAAAATCCAGGTGGTTGAAATGCAATTGCTTTCAACTGCCTGGATGAAGTACCGGGATCCTGGTTGATCAGAGAAGAGAAAGACAAACAATTGCAGCAAATCCTTAAACTAAAAAAAATGAAAAGAAACATTCCAAACTTATTGAAAATGCTATTCGCCCTTTTGATATTGGGCTGGAGTAGTGACATGAAGGCCCAGACTTATTCAGGCGGCAGTGGCACTAATGTGGACCCTTACCAGGTAAATTCACTTACCGACCTTGTTTATCTCAGCGCTCACAGTACCGATTGGGGATTATATTTCAGGCAAACTGCCGATCTGGTTTTTCCAGGCCCCAACACAGGTGATGGTTTCTCCCCTATTGGTGATGCAGCAACTATGTTTACCGGGGAATATAACGGAGATGGCCACACGGTTTCAAATCTTTATATCAACCGACCCCTTACTGATGATGTTGGTTTATTTGGATACAGTGTGGGCGTGGTGAAAAACCTTGGGTTACTTAATGTTGATATTACCGGGCAAAATGATGTAGGGGCCCTTGGGGGTACCTTGATTTCGGCCGATAATTGCTATACAACCGGTAGCGTAAATGGTGATTATTATGTAGGAGGACTTGGTGGCTATACTTCAAACAGTAATAATAGTCATTCAACTTGCAGTGTAACTGGGACTATTCATGTTGGTGGGTTTGCCGGATATAATTTAGGGAATTTAAACCGTTGTTATGCCTCAGGTACCGTAAGTGGTAATTCCGGCAGCAGTAATGTCGGAGGTTTTGTCGGGTATAATAATTCAGCCGCTATAACAAATTGTTATTCAACAGGAAATGTATCGGGAACTTTGAATGCTATCGGTGGTTTTGTAGGATATAATTATGGTTCGGGGACTATCCTGAACTGTTACGCTACCGGAAACGTGACAGGCGATACCTATGTGGGCGGGCTTGTCGGGGGAATTGATAATGCTTCGACGGTGCAGTTTAGCTTTTCAAAAGGACATGTTACCGGGAATACGGCAAAAGGTGGACTGGTAGGCTGGTTAGATGCAGGAGGCATTGTTGAAACCAGTTTCTGGGATATAGGAACATCAGGACTGGCAACAAGCGCTGGGGGCACCGGAAAAACCACCGACGAAATGAAAAAGGTAGGCACCTATTTATCAGATCCCAGTTTGGTTATTCCATGGGATTATACCTTGTCCGGGGATAACTGGGCGTTTAACGAAACGGATAATGGCGGCTATCCTTTCCTCCGTTTCGAAACCCATGTGCCCGCTTATATCTGGCTTGGGACTTCTTCAACGGACTGGTCTGTACCTGCCAACTGGAGTGAGGAAGCGGTGCCGGGGACTACAGAAAATGTTATTTTCCCTTCTGTAGGAAGTGAGCCGGCCGTCAGTGGTGGAACCGTGGTTGCAGGGAAAGTCACTATTGAGTCGGATGGGGTTCTCACCATAGCCGGTGACGGTAAATTAACCGTAACCGGAACTCTGGTCAACAAGGCAGGCCCTTCGGGACTGGTAATAAATTCAGGCGGCTCGCTTATCGATAATACTCCCGCTGTGTCGGCAACCGTGAACAGGGATGTGAATGATCTGAGTGATGACAGATGGCATTTATTTATCTCACCACTTACCACTTCACTTCAGGCTACGGCAGCTTCCTGTTTTAACGGTGCGTATCTCGACCGGTATAATGAGCCCTCCGGTGAATGGGTGCGTCTTCTGACCGATGATTTTGTGACTGCCGGAACAGGCTATTCGCTCAACTACCTGGCAGGGGTTAAACAATTAGTATTCCCGGGTTCGTTGAAATCAAGCCCGGTTGAGTTTTCAGCTTTAAGTTATACCCCAGGAGCACCCGGGTACCTGGAAGGCTGGAATCTGATAGGCAATCCGTATCCCTGCGGAATCGATCCCGCATTATGCGCTGTTCCTACGGGGATGAACGCTTTTGCCTACCTATGGGATGGGGCAGCCGGGAATTATACCACTCTGTCCATTGGCTCAAATACTATCCCCGGCGCCATTGCCTCCTTGCAGGGCTTTTTCGTACGTACGAACTCCGCAACAAACTCTCTTACGCTTGCCAATGACGCTAAAACGCATTCGGGTACCTTCTTAAAAGGGGGTACTATCGTTCCTGAAATGCTGAAGTTAAAGATAAACGGGAACGGCTACTCCGACGAAGCTTACATTCGTTTCATCAATTCGGCTACTTCAGCCTTCGACCAGCAGTATGATGCGTACAAAATGGCTGGCAAGGATGAAGCTCCGCAATTGTATTCCATGTTGACTGGCGAAAAGGCTGCCGTTAATGCACTTCCATCCATTGAATCTAATGCAGATGTATCACTGGGACTGAAGGTTGGAACTGATGCCAGCTATACCCTTACGGTGAGTGGGATCGAAAGTTTTGATGCTTCAACTCCATTGTTGCTGGAAGATCTGAAAACCAATACCACCCAGGACCTGAGAAAAAATGCTACCTATACCTTCAACGCTGCGCCATCTGAAACTGAAAACCGCTTTGTACTGCATTTTAAAAAGACCAATGGCATTGACGAAACAACAGGCAGTATGTTTAACATTTACAGCAACCGGCATACGGTCTATATTAGCAACCCCAAAAACCTGCAAGGCAGCGTTGAGATATACGACATCACCGGCCGTATGCTGCGGAATGCGCCGCTTACCGGAAACGTCTTAGATCAGATTGATGTTCTTAATTATACTGGCAGTATGCTTGTGAAAGTGTTAACTGTAAAGGCTATAACTACGGAGAAAGTATTTGTAAACTAATAAAAACCACCATATTATGAAAAAGACTTTTAAATTTTTAGCCCTTACAGTAGTATTTGTCACAGCCGGTTACCTGGCCCAGGCACAGCCGCACCCGGGTGAGCAAAACGGAGCAGGTTCTGTTTCCGGAGGCCGTATCGGATCGGGTCCGTCAGCCCCGATAGGGGATGGGCTGAGCATACTCTTGTTGTCGGCATTCGTTTTCGGAGGGTATAAGTTTTATCGCTCCCGTCGTGAGGCGTTAAGGATGGAATAATTTATAACGGCATCCATCAGATTTATTCATTTCATACTGAACCAGGGCAGGACACCTGCCTGGAGGCAGGCAAAACCCGGGAAAAGCATTTGCCAGTAATAACTACTGGTAAATGCTTTTTTATATTCAAACCAGTGGCTTGAATCATTTTATGGAATGAACTATACAGATGGAATGCAGATGACGGATTTACCTGATTAATTTCCTTACATTTGTATTCTGAGATAAGCAATTTCCATGAAACAGGTATTGACATATGTAGGGTACTTCTTGTTTTTAGCCCTGGTAAGTTTCCTTATCTGGCGTTTTTCCTTTATGATCATATGGGTGTTGATTGCGGCCATTATTTCATTTGTAGGACATCCGCTGGTAAGGTTTTTCGACGGCATCCATATTAAAAAATGGAGGATACCTCACTCCCTGAGTGCCGGCCTGGCCTTACTATGTATAATACTGCTGTTTTTTGTATTGCTGGCAGTTTTTGTGCCGCTCATTGTTAGCCAGGCTGAGACAATTTCGAAAATAGATGTGAACCGCCTGGCCCAGGACCTGCAGGGCCCTATGCATTGGCTCGACAAGCAATTGCATACCTTTGGAGTGATCCCAGCCGGGCAGACCTTGCAGGAATTCATCATCATCAAGGCCAAATCGGTTGTAAATCTCGGGAATGTAAGCGGAGCTTTAAACGACTTTTTCAGCGTGGCGGGGACCGTCTTTGTCGGCTTGTTTTCGGTGTTTTTTATCGCTTTCTTTTTTATGAAAGACGAAACCATGTTCGAAGAAACCCTCCTGCTCTTTGTTCCTGTTAAGCATCATGATGCTACCCGAAAGGTGATTGCCGATTCCAAAAACCTGCTGATGCGATATTTCATAGGCGTACTACTGGAAGTGCTGAGCGTGATGACAATCATCGCTCTGGGGCTTTGGATATTCGGAGTGGAAAATGCCCTGCTGATCGGGTTTTTTGGAGGAGTCATGAATATTATCCCTTACCTGGGTCCCATAATCGGGTCAACTATTGGCATTGCATTAGGGATAACGGCTACACTTGCTTCCGGTTCATATGCCGAACTTTTGCCAGTTCTGGCTAAACTGTGCGGGGTAATTTTTTCGGCCCATTTTATCGATAATAATATCCTTGTGCCTGTCATTTACTCGAAAAGCGTGAAAGCACACCCTCTCGAAATCTTTTTTGTAATTATCATGGGGGGCAGCCTTGCCGGTATTCCCGGAATGCTGGTGGCTATACCGGTATATACTGTGCTCAGGGTTATAGCGAAGGAATTCTTTCAGCAGTTCAGGGTAGTGCAGAAACTCACTGCTAAAATTGATTAAGAAAAGGTATGCAAAACTGGGCGTTTTACTACCTTTCCTTGTTGAAAACCTTAAATCCGGCCAGGGTACTGAATGTTTCCCTGGTAGGGATAAGTTTTCAGATAAGCAAGGTATTCCGCATACCCATTCTGGCTGGAAAGCCCTGGGCTGCTTCCATCGAACCTACTACATACTGTAATCTCCAATGCCCGGAATGCCCGACAGGAATGCAATCGCTTACTCGTCGGCAGGGGACAATGGATACAGGCGTATTCAGGAGCATATTGGATAAACTTTCGCCGGGTCTCTTACACCTGACCTTGTATTTCCAGGGTGAACCTTTTTTAAATCCCCGGTTTGCCGATATGGTTCAGATAGCCAGAAAACGCCGCATATTCGTGGTAACATCCACCAACGGGCACCATCTGAGCGAAAAAAATGTGGAGAATATTATTCGCAGCGGCTTGAACCACCTGATCATTTCGCTCGACGGCATGGATCAGCAAACCTATGAGAAATACCGTGTAAATGGTAATTTCCTCACAGTAACTCAGGGAATACACAGGCTTGTTGCTGCCAGGAAAGCCATGAAATCCAGAACGCCTTTTATTGAATTGCAGTTTATCGTCATGCGCCATAATGAACATCAGATGGAGCAAGTGCGGGAGTTCGCAAAGATGGCAGGAGTAGATAAGCTTTCATACAAAACCGCCCAGGTATACCATTTCGATGTGGCGGGTACGATAATTCCAAAGCTGAAAGAAAAATCGCGCTACAGTCAGTTGCCCGATGGTTCCTGGGTAATGGCTAAGAAAATAAGGAATAGGTGTAAGCGTGTATGGAGTTCTATAGTACTTACCTGGGAAGGGAATGTTGTTCCCTGTTGCTACGATAAAAATGCGGATTATCAAGCCGGCAACCTGCTCAACGATTCCCTCGAGGCTATCTGGAAAAACCAGCGTTATACTTCGTTCAGGCAGCAGGTGCTGAACAACAGATCCGAAATTGAAATCTGCCGGAATTGCGGGGAGTGAATAAGATGCATTGAAAAAATCAATGAATTTGTCCTTTTCGGATGCGTCCCGTCCCTGTTCCACAAAAAAAACTAATTTATATTTTTCGGACTAAGCGGGGGCGGACGGTGATGCTATTTCTTTCCTGTAAGTTCCTGGAAAACCTGTTCCAGGCTATGCTCTTCGCGGTGGAGTGAAAGCAGCGTAAGCTTGTTTTCGACTGCAAACTTGTTGATTCCTGGCCTGATATCTTCACCCGGGCGGGACTGCAATTTCCAGGTAAGAGCATTGTATTTCGTTGCCTTGATTACACCGGCGATAGATAGTAACATTTGCTCGGTTGCAGGCGTTTCGAATTCAACGGTAACAATATCGTGCGATTGAATGACCGATAATTCGGCAGTAGCGCCGTCGGCGACAATAATGCCGTGGTTGATAATTATGGCCCGGCTGCACACGGCTTCCACCTCCTGCATAATATGGGTGGACAGAATAACGGTTTTTTGTTGCCCGATTCCCTTGATCAGTTCCCGGATTTCGATCAGTTGGTTTGGGTCGAGGCCCGAGGTGGGCTCGTCGAGTATTAACACTTCGGGATTATGAATCAGAGCCTGGGCCAGCCCTACACGTTGGCGGTATCCTTTCGAAAGAGTGCCGATTTTTTTATTCTGTTCAGGGCCAATGCCTGTAATTTCAATGATTTCGCGAATCCGGCTGCGGGAAGCTTTTCCCAGTTTATGAATGCCGGCAATAAATTCAAGGTATTCCTTTATGTACATATCCAGGTAAAGCGGGTTATGCTCCGGCAGATATCCTACTATTTTTTTTACTTCTTCTGTATCCATCATAACGTCATGCCCGTAGATGGATGCTGTACCCGAAGTAGGAGGGATGTAACCGGTAAGTATTTTCATGAGAGTCGATTTTCCGGCGCCATTCGGTCCCAGTAAACCTACCACTTCTCCTTTGCCTATGTTGATATTCACCTTATCAAGCACTACCTGCGTGCCGTAAACCTTGGTAATATTATGAGTTATGATCGACATGAAGATTTTGTATTTATAAAGTGCGAAATTAGGAACTTTTTTAACCCGACACCTCGTTTGTTTTTGAAGACTCTATTCCGAATTTATGATCCGGATCCGGATCTGGACAAAATAATCAAAATCTGCTTAAAACCACATCTGCTTTATTTGCTGATAACCAATCTGTAACAGGCCTGGTACCCAATTCCCTCATCCAGGCTAATCAGATAAACCCCAGGAGTATAATTTCTGACATTTAATTTATACTTATGCTGCCCGGCAGATTGATATGCAACAAAAAGAGTAGTCAGGCTTTTCCCTTCGACGGTTGAAATATTCAACTTAACAATTCCATCATTGCGAACATTATATTCAATGGTGACTTCCTCAGAAGCGGGATTGGGCCAGACTGAAAAAGGCTGAAGATCTTCATTTTCAGGAATAGTCAGGGAGTGGGCGAGTTCATACTCATATAACTTAAATGTTTTTCCTGAATCGGAACTTGAACAGAATTCCACGTTTAAAAATTGATCCGCGAAGGACTCTTTTTCGTGTAAAATGTAGAATGTTCCGGATTCTCTGCCACAAGCGAAATGCACAAACTCATTACAAGCAAATGTTTGTTCACTTTGAAGGTCCCATTTCTTTCCATAATCAACTGATCTATAGATATAATAATGACTTGGACATGTATTGGTCCCCGTTACCAGATATAATTCACCTGCTTGCGTTCCACAGCATTCTGCCTTAAAATGGCTGCTGGTTTGCTGAAAGATTGATTGGGCATATGGAATTGTATCGAAGGTAGCACCGAAATCGAGGCTGTGACAAAGATACACACCTTCCTCCGTAAAAAAATCTGAATAAAATTCCCCTGAAACTGATCCGGCTTTCACATAGAAAGGATAATGAACGGTATCTTTCACTAAGTTTTGGGTTAATCCATTATCATAGCTTTTGAATAGCTGCAGAAAGTTAATATTCGCCGCATGATTACAATACATGAGGATCTCTCCGGGGATGGTTCCGCCAAAAATAGCCTGGATCCGATTTGAAGGCATCGCAATCGGTGCAAAAGTTAAGCCTGCGTCAGTGCTTTTATAAATTGAAAAGTGCATGCTTCCAATAACTGTGCCCTCAGTTGGTTCTGCGTACTCAATCAATCCGCCAAAATTATCTGCTTTGATATCGATTGCTTTTCCGTAATCAGAAAATCTGCAAATAATGCGTTTGTTATGGGAGACAGTAGATAAGTACATGTCATCGTTTCCATTCCCTCTGAAAAAATCCTGCTGGCTGAATAAATGCATGGGAATTACAAAAAGTAAAATGCTGATTATAATTCTGACCACTTCTTTAAAATTGTAAAACAGGGTCTTTAATAATCCGAAATAAGAATCCATGACAAAATAGTATAAATATGAGCATCAAATATATATAAATTTATGATATGAATGTTTTATTAAGGCCAGAATATGGCCATCCGGTTCAATACCGAAAGAAAATTCCTGGATTATACTGCGATGGAGTGCCAGTATATATTCTGACAGAACTTTTGTTAATTCCTGAAATATACAAAACAGTACGTAGTGTTTATATCCACTATACCGTAATGCAAGGACGCCTTTGCGGATTTGGTTATCCAATTGGAAGCCGGATTTTATAAATAATAAAAAACTCGTTGTCACTAAACATTTATGTTAGTATTTTAACTATTTTTGCCCCCTCTAAACAAGAATGAAAAAGACGCTTCGGCCTTTGTTGAAAAGTAATCAACAAAATATTGTGAATAAGTCTTTGGATTTTAAATTTATAATAATACCTTTGCACCCCTTTTTATACCAAAGTGGGTATTTTTGATTAACAGCATATTACACAGGACGATGAATACATTAAGTTACAAAACGGTCACTCCTAAGGCACCCGAAATTTCGAAAGAATGGGTTTTGGTTGATGCCGAAAACGAAATTCTTGGCCGTATGGCAACACAAGTTGCCAGGATTCTGCGCGGTAAAACGAAAACCAACTATACCCCTCATCTCGATTGTGGTGACAATGTCATCATTATCAACGCCGAGAAGATCCGTCTGACCGGTAAAAAGATGAATGATAAGGTGTACGTTCATTATTCAGGACATCCCGGTGGACAGAAGATGAATACTCCCCGTATCATGTTGGTGAAGAAGCCTACTTATGTAGTGGAAGAAGCCATACGCGGCATGCTTCCTAAAAACCGCCTGGGTGCTGAATTATTCCGCAACCTGCGTGTTTTTGCCGGTGCCGAACATACCCATGAAGCACAGCAGCCTAAAAAGATTAACATTAACGAAATTAAATAAGTACAATGGAGACTACGAATGCAATTGGTAGGCGTAAATGTGCTGTAGCACGAGTTTATCTGAAAGAAGGCACAGGTGTCATCCTGGTTAACGGACGTGACTACAAAGAATATTTCCCAACCGCAATATTACAGAATACAGTTTTGCAGGCATTCGAAATTTCCGCCACAGTTGGAACTTTCGATGTTATGGCTAACCTCAACGGGGGTGGCGTTAAAGGCCAGGCCGAAGCATTGAGGCTGGGTATTTCACGTATACTTTGCGAACTCGACCCTACCCGGCGTCCGGCATTGAAGGCAGAAGGCCTGATGCGCCGCGATCCACGTATGGTTGAACGTAAGAAATTCGGACAGAAAAAAGCCCGTAAACGCTTCCAGTTCAGCAAGCGATAGTATTGAAAATGAAGATAGTTTAGTATCTAAATTGCCAGGACTCCTGTATCACTTACGGGGCTACCTGGCAATTGCGACATTAAAGAATGTAAACTAATTAAATCAGGAGATAATTAAATGGCAAGAACAACATTTGACGAATTACTCGATTCGGGCGCGCATTTTGGCCACTTGAAACGTAAATGGAATCCAAACATGGCTCCCTATATCTTTATGGAGCGCAACGGGATCCACATCATCGATCTTTACAAAACCATTGCAAAAATTGATGAAGCTGCTGCAGCTATCAAACAGATTTCGAAATCCGGAAAACGCATCCTCTTCGTAGCCACCAAGAAACAGGCTAAGGAATTGGTTGCCGAACTGGTTCGTCCAACCAATATGCCTTACGTTACCGAGCGCTGGCCGGGCGGAATGCTTACCAACTTTGCCACCATCCGCAAAGCTGTCAAGAAAATGTCATCCATCGACAAACTGATGGTTAGCCCTGCTTTCCTGGGTATTTCGAAACGCGAACGTCTTCAGATTACCCGCGAACGTGCCAAACTCGAAAAGAACCTGGGTTCCATTGCCGACCTGAATAAACTTCCTTCGGCCGTTTTCGTGGTTGATATCATGAAAGAACACATTGCCATTGCTGAAGCACGTAAACTAAACATACCTACTTTCGCAATCGTTGATACCAACAGCGATCCTAACCTCGTGGATTTCCCTATTCCGGCAAACGACGATGCTTCTAAATCCATAGCCCTGATCATCAAAAAAATGATCGAAGCCATCGAAGAAGGTAGCAGCGAACGCAAACTCGACCGTGACAAACGCGAAGAAGAAGGAGGCGAAGAAGGCGAAGAACATGCAGCCAGCAAATTTGCTGACGATGACGACGACGACGCACGCGAAATAGCACGTAAGAAACGTGTTGCTGCCGGACTCGAACCTGCCGACGGCGACGATCGCAAACGTCCGCGTAAACCTGTTGCACGTAAACCTGCTCCGGGAGCCGCTCGTAAACCAAGACCCTAATTCATACCCGAAAATTTTATTGTAAACCTAAACCTGTACTTTATAGTGCAGGTTTATGGATTTACAACAGTAAATAACAAATTGAAATAATACAACAATGGCTACTATTACAGCATCAGATGTAAATAAACTGCGCCAGATGACCGGTGCAGGTATGATGGATTGCAAAAATGCGTTGGTGGAATCAGAAGGCGATATTGAAAATGCAATTGATATCCTGCGTAAAAAAGGACAGAAACTGGCTCTCAAACGTGCCGACCGCGACGCCAACCAGGGCTTCGTTATTGCCAAAACTACCGAGGATAAAAAATTCGCAGCGGTTATCATGCTGAACTGCGAAACGGACTTTGTTGCCAAGAATCAGGAATTTATTGATTATGCCCACAAAATAATCGACCTGGCAGTGGCTACAAAACCAGCTTCACTCGAAGCCCTTTTATTCATGGAAATCGGCGGACGTTCTATCTCCGATGGTGTGACGGATCTGACCGGCAAAACCGGCGAAAAAATGCAGTTGTCGCACTACGAATTTGTTGAAGCTCCTTTAGCTGTTGCTTACAACCACTTCGGTAACCGTCTGGCAGCTATACTTGGTTTGAACAAGGCTGATGCAGCTGGTATTGAAGATGTAGCTAAACATGTGGCTATGCAGATCGCTGCTATGTCACCTGTAGCTCTCGACAAAGATGACGTGGATGCTGAAACTATTGCCCGCGAAATTGAAGTTGGAAAAGACCAGGCTCGTGCCGAAGGTAAAGCGGAAGAAATGCTTGAGAAGATTGCTTTAGGCAAACTGAACAAGTTCTATAAAGAAAACACCCTGCTCAACCAGGAATTCATCAACGATTCGAAAATGACCGTTCGCGAATACCTGCAGAAAGCCGATAAAGACCTTACCGTTACGACTTTCCGTCGTTTGCAGTTAGGAGCATAATTCTACTTTTTTTTTTGAAAAGCCCCGTCTGAAAAGAGGGGGCTTTTTTTATGCGCGCTGTTTTGCAACTTTTAAAGCTATGATTATCCGATACTATGAAGGGATGTGGTCTCTCGATTTAGACATAATTATCTCGAACGGAGTGAAATACACTATCTTTTAAAAAATAGCTTTTCCATTATATACCCCGAACCCACTCCTATGGTGTAACATAGCAGATCGCTCCACAGAAATCCAAAACCAAGTATCAAACCTCCCAAAGGATTGGCGCGAAGGACATCAATCCATGAAGCATGATATAACTGGCTTATTTCAATGCAGAAGGAAAAAGCCAATGCGGCACCGGCAACCCATGATGAGCTTTTTGCAGGAAAAATGAAACCAAACAGCAGGAATACCATCAAAGCCCATAACGTATCGCCCAGGTAGTTTTGAACCCATGGAGGCGATATCTGGGGAAAATGCCGCGAGGCAAGCCCGGCAGCTATGGTGACTACCAGCAATAGGGAATATAGATAACGGTTTCGGTTCAATGCCTGTTTTTTAAAATCAACCAAAAGGGAAGCAGATGGTATTGAGCTCCTTGTTTCTGCATAACATGGCGTAGGACGACATTTCGTATAGTAGCTTAAGTGATGCAGGAAGTCCCCGGGTGGCGGCTAAGCGACTCAGCTGGTCAATGGTTAGGATGCTCAAATATACGCTTTTCTGTTGACCTGAATCCAAAAACTGGAATGGATGGAGTGCTGTTACAGGCAGTTTATTGCTTTTTCGTTTATAAAATTTCTGCAATCATTTACCAGCCTGTATTGCCGGTAATCATGGATTTATAAAGGGAAGACTGCTCATACAAAGAAAAACCCTGTAAGAAGGTTACAGGGTTTTCGATTAGAGTAATCCAAAGAAATATTTAGTCTAGGGTAGTAGTTTTTTGACAATCTCCGAAATGGTTTTATTATCGGCTTTGCCGGCAACCAGTTTGCTGGCCAACCCCATAACTTTACCTAAATCCTTGATGCTGGATGCACCGGTGTCGGCAATTACTTTGCGGATTATAGCAGTCAGCTCTTCTTCGTCCATTTGTTCGGGCAGGTATTTTTCGATAATGGAAGCCTGGAATATTTCAGGTTCAGCCAGATCCGGACGCCCCTGGGCCGTGTATATTTCGGCACTCTCACGGCGTTGTTTCACCAGGCGCTGTAACATTTTTAACTCAACAGTGTCGGGGATAATACCGCCTGTAACATCTTTCCCGGTTTTTTCGAGCAGTAAAGCCGCTTTAATCGATCGCAAGGCTTCGAGCTTTTCCTTATCCTTATTGATCATTGCCTGCTTTATATCTTCATTGATAAGCTTTTCCAGTTCCATGGGCTGTTTGTATTAATCGACTGATTTATTGCTATAATCGATTCTATTGTAAATTCTTAAATTCTATTATTATTGGCTAAGCAAGTTTCCTGAAAACAATATTGTTTCAGCTGGCCCGAGGCGTACATATTCCGCTTTTTTACCTGCACCTGTTCAGCTTTTCTCATCTTCACGAATAAGTAAAACATAATCAGGGCAGGAGCGAATAAGTTCCACCCTACTTAGTCTACGTTATCGTGCAGGAATGAGTTATTCTCTCTCAGGCCGGTCCTGTTGTTGATGTCCGTTCCCAGTGTATAGCGTGAAACCTGGCTGTCATTCAACTGGCTGGAATCAGGCAGGTCGACATTGCGACGCATATAGGCCGGAACCCGCTCCATTTCTTCCATATTGGATTCACTCATGGGCTTATGACTCAGGCCCCGGAGCTTGCTTACACGGTCCTGGCGCTGATCTTCCTGTTCAACATTCTGTTTGTTGATGGTAGGTTGAATAAACACAGGTGCTTTGGGTTCGGCTTTCATTATCGGATTCACAATTTCGAATTCCGGTTCCTGGTGGAAGAATGATTTTATTTCAACCGGTTCGGGTTTCTGTACACTTTTCTCAGCTGCCTGCTCTGTTTTTTCCATGGCAGTTTCATTGAAAAGTGTCATATGTGCATTGCTTACAGATACTTCGGGGCTGATCCTGACAGGCTCTTCCATGTTTTTTATCGCTTGCAGGGGCTCAACCAGGCGTACTTCCGTAAAAGGTTCCACCTTTACTGGCTGAGGGGCATACAAGGTGTTTTTAACTTCATCAAGGTTGTACTTGGTGACCACGGGTTTGTTAAAGCCTGTAGCAATAAGTGTTATGGAGATTTCATCATCAAGGTTGTCGTCAACTCCGTCGCCCCATATCACGTTGGCATCTTCACCAGTGCGTGAAGTTATATATCCGGTGATATCATGGAGTTCTTCGAGGGAAATTTCATTTTTACCTGAGGTAATGTAAAGCAATACATTTGATGCACCAACAATATCAGTATCGTCGAGTAAGGGTGAGTTTAAAGCCATTTCAACGGCTTTAACGGCGCGATCGGGTCCGTTGGCTATACCGGCGCCCATGATGGCTTTCCCGCTTCCCTGCATGACCGTTTTCACATCTTCGAAGTCGACATTGATACGGCCTGTAACTGTAATGATTTCAGCAATGCCTTTGGCGGCAATAGCCAATACATTATCCGCTTTGCCAAAGGCCTGGCTGAGTTTCATGTCGCCCTGCATGTCCAGTAATTTATCGTTGCAGATGATCAGCGTGGTGTCGACATATTTCTTCAGTTCTTCAATTCCCGCATTGGCTTGTATTTCGCGTTTGCGTCCTTCGAAACTAAAAGGTTTGGTGATGATACCAACTGTTAATATCCCCATCTCCCGTGCAATCTGTGCGATGATGGGAGCGGCACCTGTTCCGGTTCCGCCGCCCATTCCTGCTGTGATAAATAACATGGAGGTGTTATGGGAAATGAGTTCCCGTATTTCGTCAGCAATCTGTATAGCTGCATCGCGCCCTACCGAAGGGTTGGCTCCGGCACCTAAACCGGTGCTCCCCAGCCTTATTTTATTGGGCACGTCGCACTTATTAAGTGATTGAGCATCAGTATTGCAGATATAGAAATCAACACCTTTGATGCCTTGCTTATGCATATAGGCTACGGCATTGCTGCCCCCGCCCCCTACGCCTATTACCTTTATGATTGGAGCCTGTTCATCAGGCTGATCGAATTTTAACATGTCAGTCATTTTTCTCCCCCTAAAATTAATTGTTATATAATCCTGAACCTTTTAGTTACTCAAGTTTTTACTAACAAAATGATTGTTAATTATTAACTTATTCCATCCTTGAAAAAACGGTCGAACCATTCGGTAACGATGTTGTGTTTGGCTACGGCTGGTTTTTCTTCCGGGATGGTTTCTTCCGGTATGGAAGCGCCATTTTTAAAGCGTGAAACGTCCGCACGTTGCATGCCCATTAGCACAAGGCCAAGTCCGGTGGAATACATAGGGCTGGTCATTTCATCGGCCGAATTGCTGGCAAGATGTTCATTGGGGAACCCGATGCGGGTATCCATGCCTGTGATAAACTGGGTTAATTGCTCAATATGCTTAAGCATAGCCCCGCCTCCTGTTAATACAATTCCGGCAATCAGGCGTTTCTCGAGTCCTGTGCTTTTAATTTCCTGGTATACCGCTTCAATGATTTCCTCCATGCGGGCCTGAATGATTTTAGCCAGGTTTTTCAGGGTAATTTCTTTCGGTGCTCTTCCTCTTAAGCCTGGGATGGCTACAACTTCTTCGGCACGGTTTTCACTTGCCAGGGCTGAACCAAATTTTACCTTTAAGTCTTCAGCATGCTTTTTAATGATGCTGCACCCGGCCTTAATATCTTCGGTAATAATTTCGCCTCCGAATGGAATTACAGCGGTATGCCGTATCACTCCATCGAGAAAGATGGCTACATCCGTTGTTCCTCCTCCTATATCAACCAGTACCACTCCGGCTTCTTTTTCATCATTGCTCAACACAGCTTCAGCCGATGCCAGGGGCTGCAGTATCATGTGTTGCATGTTATAGCCTGATTTTGCAATACATTTTAAGATATTCTGGGCAGCCGAAGTTTGGGCTGTAATAATATGAAAGCTGGCTCCCATCTGGTGCCCAAGCATGCCCTTCGGGTCTTTCACGCCACCTTCGCCGTCGATAATAAATTCCTGCGGCAGAACGTCAATGATTTTTTCACCCGGATTCATGGCAATGTTGTAAATGCTGGAGATAAACCGGTCGATATCTTCCTGGCTGATCTCAGTTTCGGGATTATGCCTGATGGTGCTGGCCCGGTGCTGTATACTGCGGATATGCTGCCCGGCTATGCCTACATTTACAGTCCGTATGGTTACTTTGGAGTTAGCCTCGGCTTGTTTTATGGCGGTTTGAATGGAGTTAACGGTGTTTTCGATATTGGTAATAACTCCGCGGCGAACGCCTATGGATTCGGTATGGCCATACCCTAAAACCTCAATCTTGCCGAATTCATTGCGGCGTCCCGCAATAGCAGCAATTTTGGTGGTTCCAATATCTAATCCGACTACGATTTCAGTTTGCATAGTTTTATATTTATTTTGTGCACACTATTTGATTTTTATATTCAAGATTTAATTTCCCGTATTTGTTCCAGCCGGTTTTCACAAGACCGAATTCATAGAAACACTTCAGGTTTTCGAGTTTTTCGGCGGCATCGGTGGTGTCGCCTAAATATACTATGTGTGAGCCTGCTTTTGTAACCAGTTGGATGTTCCCGCTGGGTATAATGTATACCTGCTCGATAAGCGCTTTGAGTGTACTGTCGGATGTGATAATACGGGCCAGCAGATGAAGGTTATAAAGGCTTTTTAAGCGGGAGCGCAGCAGCAGGTTTGAGTCGGGAACAGAAAATATGTTCATGCCATCATTCAAAGGGCTTTCAATAAAGCCTGTCGCAATCAGAACTTTATAGGGATACTGGAGGTGAACCGGCATAATACAACCTTCCTGGTCAATATAGTGCTGTTGGCCGGAAGGAGTGAAGTACCGGATTAAAGGAACGCGTTGATCGGCTTTTATCAGTATGTCTCCTTCTACAGTAAGCAATACGTCAGTGTTTACAAGATATGGATTATGGCGTATAATGGCTTTCATACCGGCAATGTCGACGGTGCCAATGGTATTTAATTGAGGCTTCCCGAATTTTTTGGTGATATCGGAAATCAGGTCGTTGCTGCTCAGTAAAGGCTGAATTCCTTTATAATCAATCCTGCAGGTAATGCTTCGGCATTGTTTTATATCATGTGTGGCATTGGCATAGCCCATCATTACCACAACGCCTGCTGCTATGGCTATCCATAAAGTGATGAGCAATATTTTTACCAGGATTTTCATGAGGGTTTGCTGTTTTTGTTCCTGAAATACTGCTCCAGCGGATCCACCAGGGTATCAATATCGCCTGCTCCCATGGTAAGAAGAACCTCAATATTCTTGTCAGCCAAACAGCCGGGAAGGTCCTCTTTCTGAACCAGGTGTTTAGTGCTGTGGTCCATCAGCGAAAGAAGCATTAGTGAATCGATACCGGCAATGGGTTGTTCCCTGGCCGGGTATATCGGCAGCAGTAAAACTTCGTCGAGCAGGGAAAGACTTTTTGCAAAATCGGCCGCAAAGTCGCGGGTGCGTGAAAACAGATGAGGCTGAAAGATGCCGGTGAGTCTTCGTCCGGGAAACATAGCCCTGGCCGAGCTGATACAAGCCTTTATCTCTTCCGGATGATGAGCGTAATCGTCGATATATACCTGGTTGTTTCCCTGGAAACGTATATCGAACCTGCGCTTCACGCCTTTGAACGATGCAAGGCCCTTACTTAATTCTTCGGGTGTCACCCCTGCGAGTATGGCTGCTGCCAGGGCGGCTACTGCATTCTCTACATTATACAAGCCTGGAATACCGAGAACCAGGTTGTTGATTTTTCCGTTGGGGTAATTGAAGTCGAAATGATACAGGCCCTTTTCGAGACTCAGGCCACTAGCGTAAAAGTCAGCTTCCTGCTCTACCGCATAGGAATATTCATTACAGCCTGCAGCTAATTGTAAGGGTAAATTCAGGCCTTTTTTAATAATCAATGAGCCCTGTTGTACAATATTGCCGGCGAAACTGCTGAACGCTTCCTCAATGGCCAGGTGGTTTCCGTAAATATCGAGATGGTCCGAATCGATGCTGGTAATGATGGCTATGTAGGGATGCAAATGAAGAAAAGACCTATCGTATTCGTCGGCTTCCACTACCATAAACGGAGATGTTTCGGAAATAAGCAGGTTGTTGTCGAAATTCCTTGATATGCCTCCCAGAAAAGCCTGGCAGCCGATCAACGATTCATGCATCAGGTGCGAAACCATGGCGGAAGTGGTTGTTTTGCCATGGGTGCCGGCACAGGCTATAGTTTTGTATTCTGATGAGAGCATGCCTAATACTTCGGCTCGCTTCATCATCCGTATGCCGCTATGTTGAAGATACACGAATTCGATGTTTGTAGCCGGAATTGCCGGGGTGTAAATGACCAATCCGGTTTCGGCCGGGATCAGGGACGGATCGGGATGGTAATGAATGATCATTCCTTCCTTTTCAAGTGCCACAGTGAGATCAGTGGATGTGCGGTCATATCCGTTCACCTGGTAGCCTTTGGCTATAAAATACCGCGCCAGCGCACTCATGCCGATGCCCCCGATGCCGAGGAAGTAAATAATATGTTCTTTTATTCTCAATGACATGACTGTGGTGGGGTTATTATTGTTTTTTCAATGCAAGTTCAAAGACTTGTCCGGCTATAATGCCTGCCGAATTATGCATGGACAGTGCGCTGATGTTCGTACTTAATTCTTTCTGCCGGGCCGTATCTTTTGATAATGCAATTATCGCTTTTACCAGGCTATCCGGTGCATCTGCATCCTTAACCAGCACAGCTGCTCCCCGGTTTGAGAGTACAAGTGCATTTTTGGTTTGATGGTCTTCGGCTACATTCGGAGAGGGGACGAGAATGGTTGGCTTGCCGCTGATACAGAGTTCCGAAATAGCTATGGCTCCTGCACGGGAAATCACGATGTCAGCGACAGCATAAGCCTGATCCATTTCTTTGATAAATGGGAAGGTTATCATCCCTTTTCCCTGGTATGAATTGAGTGCCAGGGCGGCCTGCCCGGAATAATGTTTTCCGGTTTGCCATATCAGTTGTATGTTGGCTCCTGCCAGGCTTTCGAGTCCGGTATGTATACTTAGGTTGATGGTACGGGCACCCAGGCTTCCACCCACTACCAGCAGGGTTATCTTGTTTTCGGGGAGGTTAAAATGACGCAACGCGGCATCTCGTGAAATGGTATTAAACTCAATATCATTCCTGACCGGGTTGCCGGTGAACTTGATTTTTGATACAGGAAAGAATTTTTCCATATCAGGGTATGCCACGCATATGCAGTCGGCCCTCGACGCCAGCATTTTGTTTGTGATACCGGGAAATGAATTTTGTTCCTGTATAAGGGTAGGGATGCCCAGCCAGGAAGCCATACGCAGTGTTGGCCCTGAAGCATACCCTCCGGTACCCACCACTACGTCAGGACGGAACGACTTTATGATTTTTCGGGCATGGTACAAACTGGATACTACTTTGAACGGGAACAACAGGTTGTCAGTGGTAAGCCTGCGCTGCAGCCCGCTGATCCACAACCCTTTAATAGGATAGCCTGCCGAGGGAACCTTCTCCATTTCCATACGACCCAGAGCTCCAACAAACAAAATATCAGCCGTTGGTGCTGCCGCTTTTATGGCGTTGGCAATGGCAACTGCCGGGAATATATGCCCGCCTGTGCCGCCTCCGCTGAGGATTACCTTCAAGTTGTCAGACTGTTGCATGTTCTGTTTCCGTTATTTCTTCCGAGGCTTCCTTTTCCTCATCAATTTCTTTGCTCACGCTAAGAATAATTACTATTGCTACACTGGTAAACCATATGCTGGTTCCTCCCATACTTACCAGGGGCAAGGGCTGGCCGGTTACCGGCACCAGGTGAACCGCTACGGCCATGTTGGCAAAAGCCTGGAATATCAGGCTGATGGTAACACCTATAGCCAGCAAAGCCCCGAAATTGCCTGGAGCTTTAATCGCTATGCGTATGCCCCTGAATAGCAGTATCATGTACATCAGTATGATGGTAATAGCCCCTATTACTCCATATTCCTCAATGATAATGGCAAAAATAAAGTCATTAAAAGGATTGGGTAGAAAATTTTTCTGCATGCTGTTGCCGGGGAGCTTTCCGAAAAAACCTCCGTTGGCAATCGCAATCTTGGACTGGTCGACCTGGAAATTTTCATCGCTGTCGCCCTTGCCTCCAAAATGCTCAATCCTGTTCTGCCAGGTCCCTAACCTCCCACTCGATTTGGGGGAGAACATCAGGAAAGTGATGAAAAGCGCCAGGGCTACTATACCTATGCCGGCAAGTGCCAGCAGGTAACGGAATTTTACACCCCCGATAAACATCAATACAATGCAGGTTACAAAAAGAATGGCTGCTGTGGATAGGTTGGCAGGTAGAATTAGCCCGCAAATCACTAAAACGGGAACCAGTATCGGTATAAACGCACTCCGCATGTCCTTTATGTTTTCCTGCTTTTTGGCAAGCATTCGGGCAACATACATGATCAGGGCCAGTTTTGCCAGGTCGGAAGGCTGAAACATCATATCGATGCCCGGTAAGGTGGTCCATCGTGCTGCTTCGTTGCGGACTTCGCCGAATACCAGGGTGTATAGAAGTAATGGACCGGCAAACAATACAATGGGTAAGGCTATCTGCGAATATAGTTTGTAGTTGATTTTATGTGCCGCATACATGAGTACAAATCCAAAAATAAGAATGCTTAAATGCCTGAGCAGGTAATGCTCGGTATCGCCATGTTTAAAACGGTAAGCAAGCGTGGTGGTCGAACTGTAAACAGCCAGGACAGAGAACAGGGAGAGTATGATCACAACTCCCCATATTACCTTATCTCCACGTATTTTCGGTACTATCTGAATCATTTAGTAGCTTTATTTGTAGGTGGTCGTATTATAAATCCCTGACAGCCTGTTTGAATTTGTTGCCTCGTTCTTCGTAATTTTCAAAAAGGTCATAACTGGCACAGGCCGGCGAAAGAAGAACGGTATCGCCTTTTTTCCCTATACTGTATGCCGTTAATACCGCCTGCTCAGCCGATTGGGTTTCGTAAATGGCAACTACCTTGTCGGAGAAGAATTCGATGATCTTGGAGTTGTCGACTCCCAGACAAATGATGGCTTTCACTTTTTGCTCCACCAGTTTTTCCAGTTTAGTATATATATTGCCTTTGTCAACTCCGCCGGCTATCCATATAACGGGTGTTTCGATGGTTTCGAGGGCATACCACACACTGTTGACATTGGTAGCTTTCGAGTCGTTAATGAAATCGATTCCATGTATACAAGCCACGTACTCGAGCCTGTGCGGCACATTTTCGAAAGCACCAAGCGACTGTCGGATACTTTCCTTGCGTACACCAAGCAGGTTTGTAGCTACCGAAGCAGCCATCGAATTGTACACATTGTGTTTGCCTTGTAAGGCGAGTTCTTCCAGTGTCATGGTAAAAGGGTTGTTATTTGTATTTATTGTTATTTTATTTCCTGAACAGATTGCATTCGCTGAATTATTTCCTGATTGAAAAGCAGTGGTGAAAATCCGGGCCTTTAAGTCCCGTATCCGCACTCCGGCTGCACTTTCTTCATCATCCAGGCAATAGATAAAGGCATCTTCGGCAGTTTGATTTCGGGTAATCCTGAATTTCGAATTGATGTAGTTTTCAAAATTGTATGCATACCGGTCCAGGTGATCAGGGGTGATGTTTGTCAGAATGGCTATGTCGGCTTTAAAGGAGAACATGCTGTCGAGTTGAAAGGAGCTGATTTCCAATACATACCAGTCGTATTCGTGGGTGGCCACCTGCATTGCGAAACTGTCGCCTACATTTCCGGCTAATCCTACTTTAAAGCCTGCGTTTTTCAATATGTGGTAGATCAGCAGGGTTGTTGTCGTCTTTCCATTAGAGCCGGTGATGCATATCTTACGTGCAAGGGTGAAACGGGCAGCAAACTCTATTTCCGATATGACCGGGATCCCTTTAGCCTTGATTTTCTGTACCAAAGGAATGGTAAGTGGTATTCCAGGGCTGATAATTACCTCATCGGCGTCCAGAATTTCTACTTCTGAATGCCTGCCTTCTTCGAATGCTATTTCATGATGAGAAAGAACGTTTTTGTATTTTTCTTTAATTGTGCCGGAATCGGATAGCCAAACCCCGAATCCTTGTTTCTTAGCCAGTACTGCCGCTCCTGTTCCGCTTTCACCTGCTCCCAGTATGACTATTTTTCTGTTCATTTTCCCGGTTTTTACCTGATTTTAAGGGTGATGATCGAAATCAGCGCCAGGGCAATACCAATAATCAGGAACCTCATCACGATCTTCGGTTCCGGGTATCCTTTTTTCTGGTAGTGATGATGCAGAGGAGCCATCAGGAAAACCCGTTTGCCTTCACCTGTCATTTTGCGGGTATATTTGAAATAGGTTACCTGTATGACTACCGATAGGTTTTCGGCGATAAAAATGCCGCATAGTATTGGGATAAGCAATTCCTTGCGGATCATTATGGCAAGTGCTGCGATAATGCCTCCTAAAGCAAGACTGCCTGTGTCGCCCATAAATACCTGGGCCGGATAAGAGTTGTACCAGAGAAACCCTACGCACGCCCCTACAAGCGCACTGATGAAAACCACCAGTTCACCTGTATTGGGGATATACATGATGTTGAGATAATCAGCAAATACAATGTTGCCGCTCACCCAGGCAAGTAAGCCCAGTGTAATGGCAATTACCGCGGAGGTCCCTGTGGCCAGCCCATCCATGCCATCAGTCAGGTTGGCGCCGTTGGATATAGCTGTGATGATGAATATTACCATGGGAATAAAGATCAGCCATGCCAGTTTTCTATAGTCATCCCCTGTCCATTTTAGGAGAACGGCATAGTCGAATTCATTGTTTTTAAAGAAGGGAATGGTGGTCTTGGTTGATTTTTCCGGGTTAGATTTAAATTTTTTGTTGTGATCTTTTATCTGTTCAAAGGCAGTCAGTGAACCGGGTTTCACCACGGTTACCGATGTCTTTCGTTCGGGCATACGTTCGCGGATAACCACTCCCTGGTTGAAATATAATACGGATCCTACCACTAAGCCTGCTACTATCTGCCCTATTATTTTAAACCTGCCGGCCAGGCCTTCCTTGTTTTTTTTGAAGACTTTAATATAATCATCCAGAAAGCCAATGAGTCCGAGCCAAACGGTAACAAAGAGCATTAATAGGATATAGATATTCAGGATTTTTGCAAAAAGCAGGGTCGGCAGGAGTACAGCGCCCAGTATAATAAGGCCGCCCATAGTAGGGGTGCCGGTTTTAGCCATCTGGCCTTCGAGGCCGAGCTCGCGTACTGTTTCCCCTATTTGTTTGGCGCGCAGGTAGTTGATAATCCTCTTGCCATAGATCAGGGCAAAAAAGAGTGAAAATATCGTTGCCATGGCAGCCCGAAACGAAATGAACTGAAACATTCCTGCTCCGGGTACATCGTACGCTTTATCCAGAAATGTAAAAAGATAATACAGCATAGGGCCTGTTTTGTGAGGTATAATTAGTTTTGAATCCGCTTACAATAAGTATTTCTTCAGTATTTCCTTGTCATCAAAAGGATGTTTAACCCCCTTGATTTCCTGGTATTTTTCGTGTCCTTTTCCCGCAACCAGTATCACATCATTGTCACGGGTCATGGCACAGGCTATTCGAATGGCATCGTGCCTGTCGGTAATATTCTGTACATTGCGGGCATATTCTTTTTCCACACCTGCCTGCATTTCGGCGATTATTTGTTCGGCAGTTTCACTGCGGGGATTGTCGGAAGTGAGGATAACCCTGTCGCTGAGTCTTGCAGCTATGCGTGCCATGATGGGGCGCTTGGTCTTGTCGCGATCGCCACCGCAGCCTACTACAGTTATAAGCATTTGTTTTTCAGTGCGTAGCTGGTTGATCGTTTCCAAAACATTCTGCAAGGCATCAGGAGTGTGAGCGTAATCAACGATCCCGATAATTCCCTGTGACGATTTGATATAATCGAAGCGGCCTTCGATGCTTTCGAGCTTGCTTAATATTGTGAGTACTTCTATAGTGTCCTGCTCAAGTAAAACACTGGCAGCATACACGGCCAGCAGGTTATACCCGATAAAGCGGCCAACCAGGCGGCACCAGATTTCGTTGCCGTCAAAGTCAAGGTGCAAGCCATCGAGCGGGGCTTCAATGATGCGGCCTTTGAAGTCGGCCATTTTCTGAAGGCTATAGCTGTGGCGTGAGGCTTTTGAATTCTGAAGCATCACCAGGCCGTTCCGGTCGTCAATATTGGTTAAGGCAAATGCTGTCGACGGCAATTCGTCAAAGAAATGCTTTTTGGCTTTGAGGTATTCGTCAAATGTCTTATGGAAATCGAGATGATCGTGGGTTATATTTGAAAAAATTCCCCCGGCAAAGGTCAGGCCTGCAATGCGGTTCTGAGCCACTGCATGCGAGCTTACTTCCATAAAACAATAACTGCATCCTTTTTCAACCATATGATTAAGCAGCTGGTTGAGGCTGTAGGAATCCGGTGTAGTATGCGTGGATGGAATAATTTCATCATCAACCCGGTTCAGAATAGTCGAGAGTAAACCGGTATGATACCCCAATTCCCTGAAAAGATTAAATAACAGGGTGACCGTGGTGGTTTTTCCATTAGTGCCGGTAATTCCGACCAGTTTAAGCTTTTTGGATGGATTGTCGAACCAGTTGGACGCCACCACACCCGAAGCATAACTGCTGTCGCTCACCTGTATATAGGTAATCGTATCGTTGGTGGTATCGGGAAGGTTTTCGCAAATGACGGCGACAGCACCTTGTGCAATTACCTGGTCTATAAAGCTGTGCCCGTCGACCCTTGTTCCTTTGATGGCGAAAAACAAACTGCCGGCATGTGCTTCGCGTGAATCAAAGCAAATGCTACTGATGTTAATATCAGCAGCACCTTTAATGTGCTTGATTTTCACTTGGCGGAGTAAATCATTGAGGGCTTTCATGCAGGGTTCAGTTAGTGGCTTGTTTACGATTCTTATTTTGTTTTTATTCCCAGGCTTAGAAGTATGGGTGAGCCGGGCGGTATTTTACTTCCTGCTGAAAGCGATTGTTGAGTAACAACCCCAACCCCGTTGATCTGAACTCTTAGCCCGAGTTTTTCGAGCCTGAAAACGGCATCGCTAACGCCCATCCCAATTACGCTGGGAATAGTTTGTTCGCCATACGCTACCGAGGCAAAACGGGATCCCGAGCTATCGGTAACCTGGGTTATCCATTCTTCGGTAGTAGGTTTTAATGTGGAATAGCCCAGCCACTGGGTCAGGTATCGTATATCCCGGGTATTGCCTGCCAGCAAAGGGTTGCTGCGTATGGAATGCGTGGTATCGACCCAGTTCATTCCTACTTCAGGATCAGTAGCGTAAATACGGTCGGCAATTTCGCGGAATACCGGTGCGGCTATCGCGGCACCGTAATAGCCTCCCTGGGTTGGATTGTTTATTACCACAATACAGGCATACTTGGGATTGTCGGCGGGGAAGTAGCCCACGAAAGATCCTTTATAGTTAGTTTTATTATAACCGCCTCCATTTTGAGCAACCTGGGCCGTGCCTGTTTTGCCAGCGACTTTGTAAATAGGGTTTTTTAGCGAAGAGCCCGTGCCATGATCAACAACTGCTTCGAGCATGGTCTTAGCCATGGCAATGGCTTCTTTCGACGCGATCCGGGGGTTAATTATCTGGGTTTTAAATTCGGTAACCGGTAAACCTGCCTTACGCACTTCCTTAACAAAATGAGGCTTAACCATCACTCCATCATTGGCGACCGCATTGTAAAAGGTCAGGATCTGCAAAGGGGTAAGTGCAACTTCATATCCGATCGACATCCAGGGTAAGGATGAATTGGACCATAACCCATCTTTGGTACCCAGGATCTGAGGACGGCCTTCACCTTTTATTTCGAGGCCGAGTTTTTTGTTGACACTGAAGCTGTGTAACCTGTCGACAAAGGCCTGTGGATTGGAAGCGTAAGCCCGGTAAATTACTTTTGAAATCCCAACATTCGATGATTTTTCGAATGCCTGCTGTACCGTCATCACCCCACCTCCCATATGCGAATCTTTCATGGTACGGCTGCCGAATCGGGTAACGCCCCCGGTTACATCCACAATATCATTGAGTTTGACTTTCCCGTCTTCAAAAGCAGCCAGTAAGGAGTAGAGTTTGAACGTTGAGCCCGGTTCGGTGCTTTCACCTATGGCATAGTTGTATAATTCTTCGTACGATCCTTCCCTGGTGCGGCCCAGGTTGGCAATGGCTCTTATTTCGCCGGTTTTCACTTCCATTAAAATGGCACAGCCATGATCAGCCTGGTTGATCACCAACTGCTTGTACAGAGCTTCTTCGGCAACATCCTGTATATTGATGTCGATGGTTGTCAGTATGTCGGCGCCGTTAACCGGATCTATTTCATTGTTGTGGTTCATAGGCCGCCAGTTGCCGTCGGGTATACGCTGATAGAGCCTTTTGCCCGCCATGCCCTGCATTTCGCTGTTAAAAGCACTTTCGATACCTACATTATTTGAATTGCCATCCTTGAACCATCCTAAGGTGCGGTAACCCAGGTGGCTGAACGGATAAACTCTCTTGTTCTGAACCGTGGTTATTAACCCGCCGCTGTTTTTCCCCAGCCTGAAAATAGGGAATGTCCTGAGCGTTTTAAGCTGGTCGAAAGTAGCTTTACGTTTAATCAGCAGGTACCGGTTTTTGCTGTTTCGTCCCTTAACCAGTAAGGATTTGTAAGCCAGCCTGGACTGGTCCTTAAAATAAGAGGAAAGATACGTGGACAAAGAGTCGACATCGCTGTCAAATGTGCTGTCAGCAATTAGAGGCGAAGCTGCATCCATCCTTACTTCGAAAAGGGGAACTGAGGTGGCAAGCATTTCGCCGTTCACGTCATAAATATTGCCCCTGTTTGGCTCAATAGTGAAATATTTAAGGGAGAGTTTTTCTGCTTTAGCCTTCCACATTTCGCCCTCTACCAATTGGATATACAGGATCTTACCGATAATAGCCAGGCTTATGACAAACATAAAGCCATAAACCAGGTACACTCGGGTAAGTATTGATTTCCTTGAATCCATTTTTTAATCTATCTTCTGTTGGGTTATCAGTTTGCCTGTTCAATAAGTATTTTGCGGGGAGGGGTTTTGGATTCCTTCAATCCGCTGTTTTGCAGTCTTTTGGCTATCTCGGTTTGCCGGGTGGTTTGCATTAGTTTCGACTTGGTATTGATATATTCAAAACGCTGTTCCTCAATCTGTTTTTTTGTTTTACTGATGCTGATAATGGTGCGGTTGGCATAATTCGAATTGAAAATGTAGAGCAGCCCAATACCCGTTAGAAAGATAAGGAAGGGCAACAGCCTGATAACTTTGTCGCGAACCAGGAATGACCCTTCCAATATGCTTTTTACCTTTCCCCCGACCTGGCTTTTTTTGGCTTTCGGTTGTTTGGCAGGTTTTGGGCTGGCAGCCGGTTTTTCGGGTTCTGCGTTTATCGTATTGCGGATTTCGTTCATACCCCGGGTTTTTGAGCGACGCGCAACTTTGCACTTCTGGATCGGGGATTCATTTTCAGTTCGGCCTCCGCCGGAGTAATGGGTTTGCGTGTTACAGGCTTCAAGGTTGAAATGATATTGCCATAAAAATCCTTTTCCTGGACGCCTTCAAAATTGCCGGTTTTCATGTAGTTCTTCACCAGCCTGTCTTCGAGGGAGTGATACGAGATTACAACCAGCCGGCCCCCTGGTTTTAACACATCCGCACATTGTTTCAGCATGGCTTGTAACGCTCCCATTTCATCGTTGATCTCGATGCGGATAGCCTGAAATACCTGGGCCAGGTATTTGTTTTCGTAATTGGAAGGCATACAGGATTTTATGGCTGCAATCAACTCGGTTGTGGTGGTAATTGGACTGGTTCGGGCCTGGGCAATAACCGAAGCCAGCTGCCGGGCATTCGATATTTCACCGAAGAGTTTAAATACCGTCCTGAGCTTTTCCTCGGGATAGGTATTTATGAGTTGTGCCGCGGTAATACCCTGGCTGCGAGCCATACGCATGTCGAGAGGACCTTCGAAACGGGTTGCAAAACCCCGGCCCGGCGTATCAATCTGGTGAGAGGAAATGCCCAGGTCGGCAAGTATACCATCAAGAGGCAGTGCCTTATGCAGGCGAAGGAAGTTTTTTAAATACCTGAAATTTTCATTTACCAGGGTGAAACGATCATCTTCCAATGCATTCTGCAGGGCATCTTCATCCTGGTCAAAAGCAATCAGCCGCCCTTGGGTGTTCAGTTTCGCTAATATCTCACGCGAATGACCGCCGCCACCGAACGTAAGATCAGCATAAATCCCTGACGGATTGATGCTGAGGCCTTCAATACATTCGTGCAATAGTGCTGGTTGATGGTACATCCGGGTTTCATTCGTTGAGGTTAATATTTCCTAAGATTTCCTCGGCCAGGTCAGGGAAATTAGTCTGGGTTTCGCTTACGGCCTGATCGTACTTCGCTTTATCCCATATTTCAATACAATCCATTTTTGCCGTAACTACGATATCTCCGGTAATTTCGGCAAAAACAGCCAGGTCCCTGGGGATCAGTAACCTGCCGGTACCATCTATTTCCAACTCTTTTAATCCCGCATTATACGCCCGGATAAAATCATTGTGCTTTTTATTGAACCTGTTCATCTTGCTCATGATCTTCAGGTACAACTCGTCCCAGTTCGACCTGGGATATAGCTCGAGACAAGGACTGAAAATGCTGCGCTTTACGACAAACCCCTCATTCAGAGAAGCGTTTACCTGGGTCTTTAACGCCACAGGAAGCATAAATCTTCCTTTAGCATCAACCCGGCAAATGTGCTCTCCTTGTAAGGGAATCATGGCTATTATTATTTTGGTGTAAATTTACAGCTGATTTCCCACTTTTAACCACTTTTTACCACATTTTTTTATTAACAATACACAGAAAGCCTATTAATAAAGGATTTCAGAGAAAATTCGGTCTGAAAGAACTGGTAATGCTATAAAGTTTAAAAATATTTCAATAAACACAGGGCTTTGAAGTACTTTACCCTTTACCGCTATACAGAATATTGGGGAGGAGAATATTCCACATCTGCCGATTATTCGTTAATTTTGCAATAAGCAATATAATGGAGTATTGTTTTCAGCTTAATTATAGTATGGGAGATCAGCCTGTTAGTAGTCAAAAACGCGAATATTTTCTCGATCTGGACCGTGTGATTGCAAACAAGAACCCGGGCTTGCTCAAAATTTTACCGCGATTTGTACTGAATTACCTGAAAAAGGTCATTCACCAGGATGAACTGAATGAGATCATCCGTACCAATCATGATGTGTTGGACCTGGATTTTCTGGATGCCTGCCTCAAAGGGTTTGGTGTGAAGATCAGTTACCGGGGGCTCGAAAATATTCCGGCAGCGGGTCGTTGGATTATTGCTTCCAATCACCCGCTGGGGGGACTGGATGGGATGGCGCTAATGTGGGTGGCCGGAAAGGTGAGGAAGGATATAGTGTTTCCGGTAAATGACCTGCTGATGAACATCCCCAACCTGAAAGGTCTTTTTATCCCGGTGAACAAGCATGGTTCCAACGCCGGGAATGCCAAAATAATTGACGACACCTTTGCATCGGATAAAGCAATGCTGTATTTTCCGGCCGGGTTATGTTCGCGCATGCAAAAGGGCGGCATCAGTGACCTGGAATGGAAAAAAAGTTTTATAAGCAAAGCCAGGGCCCACAAGCGGGATGTTATACCATGTTACATCAACGGGCGGAATTCCGGCTGGTTTTATAATCTGGCCCGTTTCCGTGCATTTCTGGGAATCAAGGCAAATATTGAAATGCTTTACCTGGTGGATGAAATGTTCAAACAACGGGATAAAGAAATTGTGATTACTTTTGGTAAACCAATTTCTTATACTATCTTTGATAAAAAGAAAACAGATTTAGCCTGGGCACAAAAGCTGAAAAGCTATGTGTATACCTTAGAAAAGAATATGAACACCTCATTTTTTGCTGAATAAATACCTTGAATTCGATGCAGGAGATAATTGACGCAGTCGACAGAACATTACTGGAGTTGGAGCTTACTCCCGAAAGATTTGTGAAGCCCACAAACAGCGGGAATAATGAGATATACATTGTATCGTATCATAATGCGCCCCATGTAACCCGGGAAATTGGCCGCCTGCGTGAAATTACCTTTCGCGATGCCGGTGGTGGTACTGGCCTGGATTGCGACCTGGATGAGTTTGATACGGACGAGGAAAATCCGTTTCATCAGTTGCTGGTCTGGGATCCGCGGGAGAAAGAAATAGTAGGAGGTTATCGGTTTATTCATGGGAAAACCCTAAGGCGCAATAAGGACGGTATTATCAACACCCCAACCAGTGAGCTTTTTCATTTGTCGGAACGGTTTATCAATGAGTATCTGCCCCACACTATCGAACTGGGTCGTTCGTTTGTACAGCCTATGTACCAGCCTACGGTTAACCTGCGTAAAGGAATGTTTGCGCTTGATAATATATGGAATGGACTGGGTGCCATATTAATGCAGAACCCTGATGTAAAGTATTATTTTGGGAAGATCACCATGTATCCGCAATATAATGTGGAAGCCCGCGACCTGATCCTTTACTTTCTTCGGAAATACTTCGGGGATCAGAACAATCTGGTGTATCCTCATCAGCATCTCAAAATCAACACTCCTGAATCATTCCTGTCGGGGGCATTTAATGCCGGCTCCTACGAGAAGGACTATAAAATCCTCGTTCAGGAAGTACGCCTCAGGCATGAAAATATCCCTCCTTTAGTTAACGCATATATGAATTTATCGTCAACCATGCTTTTCTTTGGTACCTCGCTGAATCCGGGATTCGGAGACGTAGAAGAGTCGGGTATACTGGTAACCCTGGATGATGTTTACGACTTTAAAAAGGACCGGCATTTAAACATCTCTTAGAAGACTATACTCGCAGGGATTCTTAAACTGATTTGTCCGAAAGCGGTGGGGTAGCAGGACTGGCCCATTCAGGCTTTTGCGATTCTGACGCTTGTTTAATCTTTTATGTATCGAAGGTTTTGCTGTTTCTGCTGTCCCTTTGGGCTTTCGATTCAGGAACTTTTCAAAAAAAAATAATAAACAATTAAACCGATATGAATAACCGTAGGGCCGCTTTTATGATAAGCGCCGCCGATATAACAGGCTGTCCCCAGGCCCGCTTACCTGAATATGCATTTTTCGGGCGATCCAATGTGGGTAAGTCGTCACTGATTAACATGATCACCGGGGTTAAAAACCTGGCGCGCACCTCCTCAACTCCGGGCAAAACACAGCTGCTGAATTATTATATGGTGGATGAAGATACCTGGTACCTGGTTGACCTCCCCGGTTACGGGTATGCCAAAGTCTCTAAAAAATCGCGCCGGAACTGGGAAAAGATCATACGCGAATACCTTTTGCAGCGCGAATCCCTGGTTTATACCCTTATCCTGGTCGATACCCGCCATGAAGCTCAGAAGAGTGACCTGGAACTTATCAACTGGATGGGAGAACAAGGATTGCCTTTCGGACTGGTTTTCACAAAAGCCGATAAAATTTCGCGTAATGCCGTTAAGCGTAACGTGGAAGAATATAAGAAGGTGCTTTCCGAAAAATGGGAGGAACTGCCACCTATGTTTATCACCTCGGCCCATTCGGGTGAAGGGAAGAGCGAAATCAATAGTTTTATTGCTCTCTCCAATATTGAGTATGCCTCACTGACTGACCAGAAATAATAGTTTATTCCGGATTCTGTTCTTTTTCGCTATAAAAGCAAAAACGTTTAAAACGTATCCCGGTGAATCCGCGAATCCGTTTTAAACGTTCTGCAAGCATCGGTAATGCAGGCATAGCAATGCCTCCTTCCCTGTTCAGCCTCTATTTAAATAAGATGAGAATCTGGCTTTTTGGAACCATATCGCCTTCTTTTATATAAATTTCAGCCACCGTGTAGTTATCCTCTGCAAAAATGGTATTGACCATTTTCATGGCTTCCAGGTCTATCAGTTTATCGCCGGCTTTTACTTTTTTCCCTTTTACGGCGTAAATCTTCTTGATAGTACCCGGGATAAAAGAATACACTTGTTTAGGGTCGGCCGGCTGGTAAAATTTCCTGTTCAGGAACTTCTTGGTCAGCCTGGTTTTGTATTTCACATCCTCAATGAGCAAGGTTTGAAACACCTCGGCTTCGTGAATTTCGGACGATTCTTCCGGTTTTATGTCTTTTAAATTCAGACTCTTTGAATATTCACTCGTTGGCATAATCATTTTTTTAGTAAACACAACTATTGAAAAATGCAGGGTCGTAAGCACTCAGCTGCTACAGGGTAGTGCCTTGTACAATCAGATCGGTTTGGGTATCTGGTTTTGGATTACGCCCTCCGGTGAATTAAAATGGAGGTATGCCGTGTTTTTTCTGAGGAACGTCCACTTTTTTATCCGCTGAAATTGCGAGAGCGTGAATAACCATATCCCGGGTTTCTTCCGGGCTGATAACGGCATCCACATACCCATAGGCGGCGGCAACGAAAGGATTGGCAAATTTCTCTTTGTATTCCTTGATTTTGAGTTTGCGCATTTCATCGGGATTTTCCGCATCCTTTATTTCATTCCTGAAAATAATGTTGGCGGCTCCTTCGGGTCCCATAACCGCGATTTCGGCGGTTGGCCAAGCAAATACAAAGTCAGCACGTAAATGGCTCGAACACATGGCTATATATCCTCCGCCATAAGCTTTGCGTGTGATAACGGTAATTTTCGGAACGGTGGCTTCGCTGTAAGCATAAAGCACTTTCGCCCCGTGACGGATTACCCCGGCATGTTCCTGGTCCACTCCGGGCAGGTAGCCCGGTAAATCGACCAGCGTAACCAATGGAATATTAAAGGCATCGCAGTAGCGGATAAAACGGGCAGCCTTGTCGCTCGAATCCACATCCAGTACACCTGCCAGTACCAGGGGCTGGTTAGCTACAAATCCAACCGTAAACCCGTTCATGCGGGCAAACCCTATCACTATGTTCTGTGCAAACAGATCCATTACTTCAAGGAAGTCGGAATCGTCGCATATGCCGCGGATCACATCTTTTACATCATACGGCTGCCTTGGATTGGTAGGAAAAACTTTCTCGAGGCTGTACTGACGAACACGGGGTGGTTTCTTGGGGAACGGATCGGCTTTCTTCAGGTTATTCCAAGGGATGAAACTGCAAAGTTTCTTGATCTGCTCGAAACATTCCAGTTCGCTTTCGGCAAAGAAATGAACGTTACCAGTAATTTCGGCCTGCACACGGGCACCGCCCAATTCTTCCATCGAAATCTCTTCACCGAGGACAGTCTTAATAACTTCGGGCCCGGTGATAAACATTTTGGATATTTTATCGACCACGAACACAAAATCGGTCAGCGCCGGCGAATATACCGCACCCCCGGCACAAGGCCCAAGGATCACCGAAATCTGAGGGATTACCCCCGATGCCTGCGTGTTACGGTAAAAAATTTCTCCGTAACCTGCCAGGGAATTCACCCCTTCCTGTATACGGGCTCCCCCTGAATCGTTGATGCCGATCAAAGGGATTTTGAGTTTCATGGCGTGATCCATGATCTTGGTTATCTTTTTGGCATGCATATAGCCAAGCGAACCACCGGCAACGGTAAAATCCTGTGCGAAGATACAGACAGGATAATTGTTGATAGTTCCTGTTCCGGTAATAACACCGTCACCAGGCAGGTACTTGTCGCTCATTTCAAAGTCGCGCCCTGCGTGTTCTACAAACAGGTCGTATTCGTGAAATGACTTCGCATCCAGCAAGGCGATAATACGTTCGCGGGCTGTCAGCTTTCCGGTAGCTTTTTGTTTTTGGATGGCTTTATCACCACCGCCACGCAACGCTTCCTGCATTCTGCGTTTCAAATCAGATGATTTGGAGCTTAAGGACATAGGTTTTTAGTTTGTGAATAATATATGGCTTCACCCTTCGGCGAATTTTTCATTCATAGGCAAAGATACAATCATTTAATTGTAAATTCATGTATCCGTCATGCATTTTTCGTATTGAGGACTGGATTTAGTTGCCGTAATTAATTAATTTTGAGGAATTAAACATGCCAGATGAATATAGAAGAATTAAGAGATTACTGCATCTCCAAACCCGCTGTTACCGAAAGTTTTCCTTTCGATGAGTCAACCCTGGTATTTAAAGTAGCCGGTAAAATGTTTCTGCTCACCGACCTGGTAGATGCTCTTTCAATGAATGTCAAGAACACCCCCGAAAAAGTGATTGAACTCAGGGAACACTATCCCAGTGTTTTGCCGGGATACCATATGAATAAAATTCACTGGATAACTGTCATGATCGACGGTACTATAGCCGTTTCCATCCTGAAGCTTTGGATTGATGAGTCCTACAACCTGATCGTATCGGGATTTAGCCGCAAGGAGAAACTGCTGTTTGACGAAATGACCACAGGGAAGTAATTATGGTAACTCCACGTATTTTGAAAGTGCGTTTACCAGGGCAGCTTTCGATTGTACGCCTACAAAGGTTTCCATCAGTTTGCCGTCCTTAAAAATCAGAATCGCGGGAATGCCCTGTATTGCAAATTGGTTTGCCAGAGGCCCGTTGGCATCAATATCAACCTTGCCCACCTTTACCTTGCCCTTGGTTTGACCGGCTATTTCATCAATTACCGGGGCCATGGCTTTACAGGGCATGCACCAGGTAGCCCAAAAATCGACCATTACGACACCCTGCTTCGTTTGGCTCACAAAGTTATCGGTGGTTAAGGTTGTTATGTTGCTTTCGTCCGATTTAGATTTACAGGAAATCAGGTTCAAACATAGTGCTGCTATTATTAGGGCGAAGAAGGTTGCTTTTCTCATGATTTCTGAATTCTAAAGTTCGGTTATTATATTAGGGTAAAATTGGATTCCGGTTTAAATTCAAATCCGCATAGGGCTGGTATGATTACAAATGCAGACCTAAGTGGCGACTTCCCCGTAAAATATTCCTTGAGGGGTGAGCGGTTTCAGGTATAAGCCGGGCATCCGACATTTATTATCCCCAACTATCCCAGGAACAAACGGATTCTATACCCGTTACCGGTTTTTATTTCAGCGTCACCAGCGTAATTCCTGACCCTCCGGTTTCGAGTGATGCATCGGCAAAGCTTTTCACTTCGTGTACCCCCGACAGGTAATTGCGGATAATACTTCGCAGCACCCCGTTTCCTTTTCCATGCAGAATGCTGACTTCGGAAACGTGCAGCATGATGGCTTCGTCAATATACCTTTGAATGAGCAATTCCGTTTCGTCGGCCCTCATGCCTCTCACATCAATGGTGATCCGGAAATTAGCCATTCGGGCATTCATATCGTTGACCATATTTTGGTAGGCGACTCCCCGGTTAACTGATTTGCGGGCCATGGAATTGGAAACAACTTCCAGGTTTTCGCTTTTCACCCTCAGGGTAACGGTATTAAAGGCTACGGTGGCCTCTTGTCCATTGATTTCAGTTACTTCGCCGGTTTCCTGCTGTCCTATCATCCTCACCCGGCTGCCTTTCACAACCGGCTTTCCCGGTTCAACCTGGGGTTGTATCAATTCTTCCTTTTCAGCAACAGGTTCGGGAAGCTGTATCTCAGCAACTTGTTCGGTGAATTCTTTTATTTCGGTTCTTAGCTTTTTGGTCCGTGTGGACTCCGCCTGTGATTGCTTGATTTCACGGATGGTTTTTTCTATGAGCTGATTCGATTTTTTAAGAATGGACTGAGCCTCATGGCTTGCCTTTTCGAGAATTTCCTTCTGTTTGCGGTCTAAATCTTCTTTCAGCGCAGTATAGCGGTGAATCAGGCCGTTCAGCATGTCGTCAGCCTGCTGAAGTTGTTTTTCTTTCAGGCTGAGTTCCAGTTTTTCGGCTTCCAGGTCCTGCATTTGCTTATCGAAGTCGAGTTTGCCATGACCGACTTTTTCGCCTGCCTTTTCCAGCACATCTTTTGGGAAGGAAATGTTCAGGGCAATTTCAAAAGCAAAGGAACTTCCGGGTCTGCCGGTTTTAAGTACAAATAAGGGTTTCATATGCCTGGTGTCGTACAACATCGCCCCGTTCAGGAAACCGCTGTGGTTCGACGCCAGCAGTTTCAGGTTGGCGTAATGGGTAGTTACCACCCCGTAAGCTTTTTTGTCATTCAGCGATTCGAGTACGGCTTCGGCAATGGCTCCTCCTGACTGTGGTTCGGTTCCTGCTCCAAATTCATCTATAAGGAAGAGCGTGGAATGGTTAGCGAAATCCAACAGGTTTTTAATATTTAGCAAATGGCTGCTATAGGTGCTCAGGTCGTTCTCAATCGACTGCTGGTCGCCTATATCGATAAAAAGATGGTCGAAAATGCCCGCTTCGGAGGTGTCGAGCACCGGTATCAGTAAGCCGCATTGTAGCATGTACTGCAACAGCCCCACTGTTTTCAGCATCACTGATTTTCCTCCCGCGTTAGGACCTGAAATGATCAGGATGCGGTTGTTTTCATCCAGCGAGATGCTGGAGGCTATAATGTCGCGTTTTTGTTTTTTCAGCGAAAGCATCAGCAGCGGATGCCGTGCCTGTATCCAGCTGAACGACTGTTGGTTCCTTAATATGGGTTTTAACGATCCGGTTTCAATAGCCAGCAGGGCTTTGGCCCTGAGGGCATCGAGACGTCCTGTAAAGTTGAGGGATTCGTTGAGTAAAGTGACATAAGGCCGTAATTCATCGGCCAGTTCAATGAGTATTTTAATGATTTCGCGGCGCTCGGCCAGTTCCAGTTCCCTGATGCTGTTGCGCAGTTCAAATACTTCGGTAGGTTCAATAAAGGAGGTTTGGCCCGTAGCCGATTCATCGATGATTACGCCACTGATCTTGCGCTTGTTCGATGCATGAACAGGAATAACGGCATGCCCGTCGCGGATGGCAATTTCGGTGTCGGAAGGAACCAGTTTATCGAGTTTGGCCTGGGTAAGAGCCTGCGCAATCCTTTTGTCAATAAGGTGTATAGTTCTTGACAGGCTTTTCCTTATTTCCAGTAGGGCAGGGGAGGCGTTGTCGCGTATATGGCCTTCGATATCGAGTACCCGGTTAATGCCTGATAGGATAGCGGGTTCAATATACTGAGCCCCTATCAGGGAATGAAGGCGGGGAAAGTTGGTGCCGGAAGTATTCGAGATGAAACTGATGCAATTGCAATAGGCGGTATAGGAGGTACGCAGTAGAAGGAGCGATTCGGCCGGAAGGTATGTTCCCGGTATCAGGATGTGATTCAACTCATCTTCCAGTTCGAAATATTCGGATGCCGGATATCCGAAAACCGTGAGCAAAAGGGTACGGAATTCTTCGGTAAGATCGAGTTCGTTGTTAATTTCTTCCGGATTGTTGCTGAAACAAATGCCGGCCACTCTCGTTTTCCCTCCCTCGCCCTGGCAATAACCTGCAAGCATACGCCTGATGACATCGAAACCGGTTTTTTCTTCAAAATTTGCAGGTGAGATCACAATTTTTTTCTGCAAAAGTAATCAAAATCAACCCATGCCTGACCCTAAGCAGGCCTGCTGTTTTGCTTTTTAATCAACCGTATCAGCAATACCAGGGCTGAAATAATCAAAAGAGCGAGAACTGCATAAATTTGGAATGAATTGGACTTTTCCCCAAAGCCTTCGAGGGGGCTGATATCGCCGACATTCATATAGGAAGCCCAGTAGTGCGGATGAGCCGTAAGTTTATCGCACTTGTCGAGGTATTCCAGTTTAGCCAGGCGCAAAGCTTCATTCCGCGGTTTCCCCTGGGCTATATATTTATAAAAGTATTCCATGAGTTTTACCCCCGAACGGTCTTCCACAGCCCAGGCTGTCATTATGATGCCTGGGACGCCTGCGTAGAAAAAATCGCGCGACAGGCTCATGATTCCTTCGCCTTTGCGCATTTTCCCCGATCCTGTATTGCAGGCGCTCAGCACAGCCATGTCGGCATGCAACTCCATATTGATCAGTTCCGAAGCGTTTAGCATACCATCGTCGATGGTGTCGTCCTTCGGCTTAAAGAACATCAGCTTTGAATACAGTGGATTTTCGTTATTGATAATGGTATGCATGGCCAGGTGTAAAACCCTGTAATCGGAAGCATTCTTTTTAAAGGAGGTCTCGGTGGCGTTTTTGCCTGTAAAAGCAGTTACCCTGAAGTAATCATTCAGGATTTTGATTTCTTCCTGTGAATTAGTGAGATTCGAAAGTACATTGCGCAGGATCTTGCCGGTTTCATCTTTTTTGTCCAGAACGGAATTGTCGGGTCCGTATCCGGGTCCGTAGGCAAGGATGCGGCCATTGTTTTGAGTGCTGTGCAGGTTTAGCTCATCAAAGAAGGTTGTTGCCGAAGGGGCATAGCTCAGAGCGCAGTCCCTGATCAGGTAGGGCAGGTTCCGGTACACAGGTTTTGTAGTATCCGGCAGGGATGTTAGCAAGACGTCAAACGACAGGTAACCCAGTTCTCCGTCAGGAATAATAATCAGATCCCTGCCCTTGATAGTCGATTGAACAGGTAGTAAAAGGGTGCGAAATAACTCATGAGAGGCACAAACATATTCCCGGAAGTCAGAACCTGAATAGTTATTGAAAACCTTCCCGGTCAATTCCTGTTTTAAAGTCTGCAGATTCCGGGTGAACGATGAATCGATTGCGGAAGTGAACAGTTGAGTCTTGTCCGAGGTTATGGCAAAAATAAACAAGGTGGAATCCGTAAGGGTATATTCAATCATCGCCTGTTTCGGGCTCAGTTTTTTCCGGATCTGCTCTATCGAAATAACTGAATTGTCATATTTCAGGTTATAATACAAGGGGTAATTCTTTTCGATGGATTTGATGAGTTCATCCTGTTGGCGGCTGAGATCAAAAATATGGTTGTAGCATAATTTGATGTTGGCTTCATCGGGATTGTGGGCAAGCTTCTGATCATGAATCTGTTTGTTGTAGAAAAAGATTTCTGATTTCAAGCGGGCATCCAATGCAAGAAGGTCATGTGGGATGCGTCCTATGTTTTTAGCCTCCCTGTCGCGCAGATGCGACAGCAGTACGGCTGACTTTCCTTTTTCGGATAAGATGAAAGCTTCTTCCAGTGCGCCTGCGCTCCTGGTTCTGCGATACAGGCTTACTTCTGCCAGCAGGGCATTTGAAAATGTGTTTTTCTCATTTTCCGATATAAACAGCTTGCTGTCCTCATCCTGGTATGTTGAACGAAGCATTTCTATCATTTTCAGCGCCAGGCCGAAGCAGGTTGTGCTGCATTTTAATAAATCAATGCGGGTAGTGTCGGACTGGTACAGCAATAATAAGGCGGTAGCTTTGGCGGTTAAGGGGTTTATCAGATTTTCATTCAGGTTGTCTTTTTGTATCTGGGGGTTATCCGATATCTTCTCCGAAGTAAATCCCGGGAAGCCGGCCATAAGCGATTGCTGGAAAAACTGAATGGCTTTTTCATAGGATTTCGCCCTGTAATAATAGTTCCCGGTATAATAATAGGCTGTTGAAACATCAATATTAACCTTGCCCAGAACTTTCTTATACAAATCAGTTGATTTGTTCAGGTAAAAGAGTGCCTGTCTGTTCCCTACAACCGAAAGGTAATCGCCAAATCTCAGATAGGTGAGAGCCGTCTCAAGATTGTCTTCTCCATACATTTCAATGCTATTCTGAAGAGCTGACTCGTAAAATTCTTTTGTTATGTTCGGTTTATCCGACATTTTAAAGGATACACTTGCGATACCCCTAAGTATCTTCATTGAATTTGGAAGTTTGTCCCCATATGACAGCCCTTTCAGGTAATAGTTTTTGGCTGTAGCATAATCACCTTTTTTTTCGGCTATATAACCCATGTTCAGGTATATGGTAAGCAGATCCTTCAGATCTCCGGGGGCCTTCTCTGAAATGATCTCGAGCGACTTATTCAGGTAGCTTTGTGCTTTTTCGTAATCGACGCTGTAGATGTACCCTGTTGCTAAATTCAGGAAAAGCAGGCCTGCCACAATTGAATTAGACTGATTTTGTGAAATATAAAATCGTTCGGCGCGATCCAGATACTCCATCGACTTTGAATCGTTCCGCCGGATTTGATAGAACCTGCCCATATTCAGATATAATGAGGCTAGTTTGGGGTCATTTGGCTTTAAAATTTCCTGGGAGACTTTTAACGCCTTTAAGAAATACTGTTCGGCATTTTCATAATTGGCTGTTATGGAATAAACTATGCCGATGTTCTGAAGTGAACCGGCATAATCGGAGCTCCTGGTAATTCCTGCCTTCTCGTAGGTAGCGATCGCTTTCTGATATTGAATTCGGGCCTCGTCAAATTTATCCTGGCATAAGAATAAAGTCCCCATGCCGTTATATGAAAGCGCCAGCCCGGTGTCAAGGACGGAAGACCTTGCCAGGTAAGTTTTTATATTCCGGGTCAACAGGGCCGATGCCTGTTCAAATTGTTTTTTATCGGTGAGCAGTAATGCTTTTTTATGAATCAAGCCATTGTATACATTGCCTGTGGTATCTATCTTCCCATTTGCAAAAACCTGTGCCATTTCGGCCAGTTTCAGGGCTTCGTTCAGATCTCCTTTCGCCCGGAGGCAATCAATCTCTCCCGAAATGCTTTTTGCCCAAGCGGAGTAAAGCTGCACTTTTAAACTTGATTCAACCGCTTTGCGGTAATAAATTATGGCCGAATCGTAGCTGCCACGGCTTTTAAGCTGCTCGGCCAATACCAGTTCCGATTCGCCTTTAGTTTGCGGATGGCTATTGTTATTGCATGACCACAGTGCCCAGAGTGGTATTATCAGGAGGAATCTAAGGCAAAATACTGCCAAAGGGCTATTCATGAGGTATTAATTTGATGTTAACCGTGGAAGAGTAGCCAAAGCATAGACAAGATGCGGACAAAGATAGAGTAAAGTTGACCTGATGGCATAAAAAAAGGAGCAAAATGCTCCTTTAAGTTTTTATTTTTTGCAGTTTTTTCCCGGATTCGTCTTCTAGTTGGTCTTTAACATCCGTATTGATTTGTTTAACTCCTGCATGCCGGTATGAATGTGCAATTTACAGGTATAATATCCCGGACTCATTTGTGAAGCGTCCATGTTTACTTCCTGGTAACCGGCATTTATGTTTCCAAGTGACATGGCTTTAACGGTTTGTCCGCCGGCATTAAATATTTCGATGCTGGCATCACCTTCCACGGCAGTATATATACTGAGCCGGGTTGAAGTTGTAAACGGGTTGGGATAGTTGGAAAGTTTCAACGATGGGCTGCCATATTTTAACACAGGTGATGAGAAGTTAAGTCCGGATACTTCCTTATTTGTGGCGTTTATCAGGCTGGTATTTCCATCAAGGCTCAGAGTGGCTATCATACCCTGTTTAAACGATGAAGTGCTGCGGGCATGAATCGTGACAAATGCTTCACCCTCATTAAAGTGAAGAGCAGCTGTTTCAGGGGTTCCCCATACCATGCGGACCTGGCCGTTATGAATAGTATACCGGGAATTGCTGCCTTTAAATTCAACTGATTCTATTTCCATCAATTCCGAAGGATAATTGATGATGAGCCCGGTTCCGCTTATCGAAAGATCCGTTTGTGTAATTATGCCGGTAGTGAATGTTTCGCCATCGGTAACGTTGATAACTCCATCCTGTGCCAATGGCAAAGCCGGTGTACTGTTGGTGGTGGGGACGAAAGTTCCTCCAACATCACCCGAACAGGTGCCGCCAAGGCCATGAGGAACGCCGTCCTTAAGGTTAGAGACAGTAAATGAGCTAGTTTCAAATTTCCATGGACCGGCTGGGAATGCAGTGCCATTGAGTATATAATCGATAATCAGATTATAGTCAGCCCAGGTGACGATGCCGTTGCCGTCAACATCCGATGCCAGTATTTGTATGGGAGTAAGCTGGTAGAATCCATTCAGATACAGGAAAACCATCGTAGGATCATAGTAAGTTACACCGCCGGCAGCCAGGGCGGTTGTGCCTGTTAACATGTAATTTCCGTCGGCAACATTGTTGAACTGGTAAAAACCATCTCCGCTTGTGAGGTAGGTTTCAGTCGTGTTGTTATCCATGTTTTTCAATTCAACAAGCACATTGTTTATAGGCCTGGCCGAATCCCCCTGGTAAAGCACTTTACCGCTGATATCCCGGGCTTTTAAAGTTTGAAATGCTGATACTGCAATCAGTAATAAAATAAATGATTTTAAAATGTTTTTCATGACGTGGTTCATTTGGTTTAGGTTAGATTAATTACAAGTGTTATTATGCTGTTTTTTATGTGGTTTCAAGTGATTTGCGGAGTTTCAAAATGGCTGCCAACATCTTTATCAGAATGCGATATATGCCTTAATCCAGATTTAGGCAAAAGGTAATACGGATTTTTAAAAATAAATGTAAATTTTTTCAAATTTATGTGATCTTTGCAAATGGATTATGACAAAGAATTTTTTTTTGTGAATTTTGAATCCGGCAGCCACAATTGTTGATAAAATAAAAATTGTATAAGGCGCATGAAATCAGCACATTAAAAATTATTTTCAAATTTTCTCAAAAAAAAACATAAAAATGGTATTACCTTTTTCAAAAATCTGGATAATATAGCAAGTAATGATACATTATTCTGATGAAGCCATCCATGAAGGGCTGAGATTAAGAAGCGATTACATCATCAATTTTATTTACAAGGATTTTTTCCCTTTGGTGAGATTCCTTGTCACTGAGAATGGTGGATCGTTGGAGGATGCTGAGGATATATTTCAGGATGGGATTATCATTATTTATAATAAGATCAACCTCAACCAGTTAATTTTAACCAGTTCTTTCAAAACCTATATGTATTCGGTTTGCCGGAATTTATGGCTCCAGAAGCTGAATAAACGAAAAGCTATTTTCGACAAACTTACGGATGTCGAAGAGTATATTGATCTGCCGGTAGATGTGCTTCATGAAGCCAGCTACAACGAAACCGAGTTGCACCGGATTATACAGATCCACTTTCTGTCCTTGCATGAAGACTGCCAGAAAGTGATAAAACTCTTTATTAAAAATATCCCGGTGCGGGAGATAGCTGTCATTATGGGTTTTAGAACGGAAAATTATACCAAGACGAGGAAATACCTGTGTAAAGAGGAATTGAAAAAACGTATTGCCAATGATCCACGAAGTCAACAAATTTTAAAACAATGACAAGCAATTTTAAACATTCAGCCAGCATTGAGCAGTATCTTGCCAATGAAATGGCGCCTTCCGAACGAGCCGCTTTTAAAAACGAACTGAGAACAAATCCGGAACTGGCAGCCGAATTGAAACTTTCACAAAACATCGATTCCGCCATTGTCAGGGATGATGTGATTGATTTGCGCCAGAAACTGGTTGCCGTGATCTCAGCCAACAGGGAACCTAAGGCCGAAGTGCCGGTTATTCGTATGCATACCCGCAAATGGTGGTATGCTGCCGCTTCGCTGCTGGCTTTGTGCGCCGTGGCTACCACCCTTTACCTGCAAACCAGCCGCAACCTGTCGAACGATTCCCTTTTTACCCAATATTACAATGCCGAGAATATAGTAGATCAAACCCGGGGCGATGAGAATATAGTGGAAGCCGTGATCAAGTTTCAGCAAAAAGACTTTCGCACAGCATCCGTATTATTCAAGCGGATTCTGGATAAAGACAACTCCAACATTGCAGTCTGGTTTTATTACGGTATTTCAAATATTGAAACTAAAAATTACGATAATTCGATTAAAGCATTTAATTCCATCATCAAACAGAATGATAACCTTTACATCGAACATGCGCAATGGTATCTGGGCCTATGCTACCTGAAAAACAATCAGAAAGATAAGGCGATCGACCAGTTCGTGATAGTGGCCTCCAATCCCGACAATTTTCACCGGCAGGAAGCAAAAAATATTCTTGAAAAATTGCAGCTCAAATAATCAATTCTCCCTTACCCTGTTGATAAACCGGCCTTGGCCGGTTTATATTTTGCCCTTTCCGTCCGGTTTCGCTTGCCGGTGGCAGGCCTTGGTTTCAACAGGCACTCTTGCATATTTCAGTTTGAGGGAAGAATCAGCCGGCAGCATTTGTCCCTTTTGATTCGACACTATATGGGCAGGATGTGCTTTTTGCGATTACGAAAAATCATAAATAAAAAACCCTGGCTCATTCAGCACAGGGTTTTTTTATGGAAAATCGCAGGATGCTATTTCAGCAGCTGGTCGGAACCCAGCAACAGGTCAATGTATTGACCCCGTTTATACACAAAAGGATCTTTAAGCTCTTTCTTCGAAAGTTTTCCTTTAAAGTCGGTGAGGGAACTATATCCTTTTAATTCCATCCAGGCTTCCATTTCGCTCAGCATACCTGCTATATGTTCGGGCTTGTTTTTATAAAGAGTACTCACTACCTGAACGCAATCGGCTCCGGCCAGTAGCATTTTAATTACATCGTGTCCCTGGTAAATGCCTGTATTGGCGCAAACCTGGGCTTTTAAATTGCCGTACAATAATCCGGCATACCTGAGCGTGAGCCGGTAATCGCCTTCGTGGCTCAGGTAGAAGGGGGCAACATGTTTGATTTCCTGTATATTGATTTCCGGCTCAAACATACGGTTAAAGATCACCACCGCGTTTACCCCTGCCTTGTCGAGGCGGGAAATGAAGTTGAGCGGGTTGGAATAAAAAGGGCTGAGTTTGACACTGACCGGGATAGAGATTTTCGACTTTATGGTCTTAACCAGGTCGAGATGAATATCTTCGACAAGGCGACCGTCGGCTTCAAAATCCCCCGGAACGAAATAAAAGTTTAACTCTATTCCATCCACCCCGGTTTTTTCAATCAGGCGGGCGTATTCGAGCCAGGTGTTGTCGTAAAGGCAGTTCAGGCTGGCTATCAAAGGGATGCCGAGTGTTTCTTTGGCCTGTCGCAAAGCCACCAGGTGAGCTTCGGGCCCGGCATGTTGCAGTTTGGGGTACAGGCTGGTCATTTCGGCATGCAGTCCACCCATGGCTTCCAACTGATCGTCGAATTGAGCGCTTTCGAGGTTGATTTGCTCCTCAAACAAGGTCTTGTAAACAATAGCCGCAGCTCCTGCCTGTTCAAGTTTCTTTAGCATACTCAGGTCGGCCGACATGCCGCTTGCGCCTGCAATAATGGGATTTTTGAGTTCAATTCCCATATAGTTTGTACTGAGGTTGATCATGATTTTTCCTCCGATAATTTTTTATGAATAAATTAGAAATTAGGTTTATTGGTTTTGGAAGCCGAAAGTTATGAAATATTCGAATATCAGTATTGCGCTACTTGAATATTTTTATGTTAAAAAAATATAAGAATGGATCTTGCATTTTTATGAAAATTCCGAATGGTGAACGGACAGGGCACTATACACGGGGTCGCCTGTAAGTTGGGCAGTTTTATGCCCTTGCCAATCCGGATCTTTGAATCTCGGCCTGGCTGGAAACGTCTTTGGCCTAACATGTTGATATTTACCGGTCTTTTAATCTGTAATCATTTTAAATAAGCATGCCGGCTTGCATTTTCTGTAATTATTGCCGTTCAATTCCTTATAAAAAGGTAATTTTGCACCGTTTTTAAAAAGCCTGAATCAGTAAAAATGGAACTGTCAATAATCTAATATACAAACATATGAGTGAAAAAAAGAAATATGTGACCTGTGACGGCAATTATGCTGCCGCACATATTGCATACATGTTTAGTGAAGTGGCTGCAATTTATCCGATTACCCCATCCTCAACAATGGCCGAATATGTTGACGAATGGGCAGCCTATGGCCGTAAAAATATATTTGGGGAAACCGTTCGTGTAGTTGAACTGCAAAGCGAAGGGGGAGCTGCCGGTGCTTTACACGGATCGATGCAGGCCGGTGCGCTGACTACAACCTATACCGCTTCGCAGGGACTGTTGCTTATGATCCCTAATATGTACAAGATAGCCGGGGAATTGTTACCCGCGGTTTTCCATGTATCGGCTCGAAGCCTTGCCGCCCAGGCACTCTCCATTTTTGGTGATCACAGCGATATCTATTCGACCCGTCAAACCGGTTTCGCTATGCTGGCCACAGGAAGTGTACAGGAAATTATGGATATAGCAGGGATTGCTCACCTGGCAGCCATACGGTCGAGGGTGCCTTTCATGCATTTCTTCGATGGATTCCGTACTTCCCATGAAATTCAAAAAGTGGAATATCTTGAAACGGAAGATCTGGCTAAAATGATGGACTACAAGGCCTTAAAAGAATTCCGCGACAGGGCCCTCAATCCTGAGCATCCTGTTACCAGGGGCACAGCTCAAAATCCGGATATTTATTTCCAGAGCCGTGAAGCGGCTAACCTGTTCTACGACGCTGTCCCCGATATCGTTGAAGATTACATGCAGCAGATCAGCAAAGCTGTGGGTCGGGAGTACCATCCGTTCACTTATTATGGCGCAAGCGATGCTGAAAACATTGTTGTGGCCATGGGTTCCATCACCGAAACACTAAAAGAGGTTATCGATTATCAGAATGCCAAGGGCGATAAAATTGGTCTTATCAGCGTTCATCTATACCGTCCCTTCTCGGCTAAGTACTTTTTCAACGTGCTGCCCGAATCGGTAAAACGGATTTGCGTACTCGACCGTACCAAGGAGCCAGGTGCTACCGGAGATCCCTTGTACCTCGATATCCGCGATATTTTCTACGAAAGGGCTAACAAGCCTGTTATCGTTGGAGGCCGTTACGGACTCAGTTCCAAAGACACTACCCCGGCTATGATGATTTCAGTGTTCAACAACCTGAAAATGAATGAACCTAAAAATCATTTCACGGTAGGTATTGTTGACGATGTTTCTTTCACTTCACTGCCTTTGTTGCCGGAAATTGATCTTTCCGACAGCGGAACCTTCCAGGCTAAATTCTTCGGACTGGGTTCGGATGGAACCGTTGGAGCCAATAAAAACTCCATCAAGATCATTGGCGAAAATACCGACAAATATGCTCAGGCTTACTTTGCATACGACTCCAAGAAATCGGGTGGTATCACCACATCACACCTTCGTTTCGGCGATCATCCTATCCGTTCGCCTTACCTGGTAAATACCCCTGATTTTGTGGCCTGCCATGTGCCTGCATATCTTACCAAGTACGACCTGTTAAAAGGGTTGAAAAAAGGAGGAACATTCCTGCTCAACAGCATCTGGGATGCCGAGGAAAGCCGGAACCGCCTGCCTGACGACATGAAAAAATATATGGCCGAAAATGAAATCCGGTTCTATACCATCAATGCTACCAACATTGCCGAAGAAATCGGACTCGGTAACCGTACCAACACCATACTGCAGGCTGCATTCTTTAAGATTTCAGGCGTAATCCCTTACGAACTGGCGCTTACAGCTATGAAGACCGCTGTTAAGAAAACATTTGGCCGCAAAGGAGAAGAAATCGTGCGCATGAACATTGCCGCTATCGAAAGAGGTGCTGATGTAGTTGAGGTAAGTATTCCTGCTGAATGGAAATCACTGGTAGTTGCGGCCAAAGTTGATGCCCGCAATATTCCTGATTTTATCAAGAATATGGTTGAGCCAATCAACAGCATGAAGGGTGACGATTTGCCTGTAAGTGCTTTCCTGGGACGCGAAGACGGTACATTCCCTGCCGGAACCGCAGCTTACGAAAAACGTGGTATCGCCGTAAATGTTCCTGAATGGATTTCGGATAATTGTATTCAGTGTAATCAGTGTGCATTCGTTTGCCCTCACGCTGTTATTCGTCCTTTCCTTCTGAACGAAAAAGAAATGAGCGGTTTGCCCGACGGTACTTCAACCTTAAAGGCTATTCCTAAAACTTTCGACGGTCTTCAGTTCCGTATTCAAATCAGTCCATTGGATTGTACCGGTTGTGGTAACTGTGCGGATGTTTGTCCTGCCAAAACCAAGGCTTTAGTGATGAAACCACTTGAATCACAGATGCATCAGACTGCAGCATGGGATTATGTGGCTGCCAATGTTACATACAAAGACACCCTGGCTCCCAAAGAACAGAATGTGAAAAACAGCCAGTTTGCTCAGCCTTTGTTCGAGTTCTCCGGAGCTTGTGCCGGTTGCGGTGAAACACCTTACATTAAATTGATTACCCAGCTCTTTGGCGATCGCATGATGATAGCAAATGCCACGGGATGTTCTTCAATTTACGGAGGATCAGCCCCTTCGACTCCTTATACAACCAATGCCAACGGATGCGGTCCATCATGGGCAAACTCACTGTTCGAAGACAATGCTGAATACGGATTCGGTATGGCCATGGGAGTAGACAAACTCCGCAGTCGTATTGCCGAAAGAATGCAGCTTATACTTGCCGGTGATTACAGCACGGATTTGAAAGATGCCTGCAATCTCTGGTTAGCCGGTAAGGACAATGCCCTACTGTCAAAGGAAGCTACCTTAAAAGTGGTTCCTTTGCTCGAAGCAGCTCAAACCGAACTTACCAAAGAAATCGTTGAACTGAAACAATACCTGATCAAGAAATCGGTATGGATGTTCGGTGGCGATGGTTGGGCCTATGATATCGGTTTTGGCGGCCTCGACCATGTTCTGGCTTCGGGCGAAGATGTAAATGTGCTGGTAGTGGATACAGAAGTGTATTCGAATACCGGCGGACAGGCTTCCAAGTCAACCCCGGTTGGTGCGGTAGCCAAATTTGCAGCTTCCGGCAAGAAGGTTCGTAAAAAAGACCTGGGTATGATGGCTATGAGCTATGGTTACGTTTATGTGGCACAGGTGGCTATGGGTTCCAATCAAACCCAGTACCTGAAAGCATTGCGCGAAGCAGAAGCTTACCCGGGACCATCACTGATCATTGCGTATTCAACCTGTATCAACCATGGTTTGCATGCAGGTATGGAAAAAGCACAGCAACAGCAGGACGACGCCGTTAAAGCCGGATATTGGGCTAACTACCGTTTCAACCCTATGCTCGAAGCCGAAGGAAAAAATCCTTTCCAGCTTGATAGCAAAACGCCTGATTTCTCCTTATTCCAGGATTTCCTGAAATCGGAGATGCGTTATACCTCGCTCATGAAATCATTCCCTAACGAAGCCGTTGAATTGTTCGAGGCAGCACAGGAAAATGCCAAATGGCGCTATAATAACTACAAGCGGTTATCCGAAATGGATTTCAGTAAATAAGTTTGAGCTTCTTAACTGATGCTTTAAAGCCGGGTTGCTTCATGGCAGCCCGGCTTTTTTATGCCCGCCGGCAAACATACCCAGCAGCTTTCCCGCTGTCTCCGTACCGGCTCTCACTAAGGTGAGTGGTCTGACGGTCCGGCTTATGCCGCTCTTTTACCCCGAATGGAAGCTGGGTATTCAGGGAATAAGCACTTAGGCAGTCTATTGGTCATACATTTATTGACTTTAGAATTAGGAATATACTTACTGAATTGGGAATATATTGACTAAATTTGATGCTGTATTCACAATTTGTATTTAGGATATGAAGCCTAGTGTTCGTATTATTTCCATTTGTTGCCTCTTGCTATTTGCAAGGATCTCAAGTTCGCAAACCCTAACACCGGTCGTGGTATTCAGGGAGAATCCGCTGACTCACAATATGCACATTACTTCCGATGGCAGGTTTCTGTATACCTGTAATGGAGGGAAAGCCGAATCAGGCCAGGTTTGCAGGTATTATCCTGACGGAACAAAATCGGCATGTTATAAGATCGGGTTGGATATGCGTTCAATAATGTACAATACTTCGGATAAGAAACTCTATGTGAATACTTACGAACGCAAGCTATACAGGATTGAGGATCTGAGTACCGGCAAGTATACCGAAATATGCGGTTTCCCCGAGCGGAGCGAGCAATCTGCACCAGCCATAAGTACGAATGGCAAACTTATTTATTTTATGGAGTATGGTGTGCTTTACGCTTATGCCATGAAAAACCTACAACTTAAAACAACACTAAGCGGTTTGAAAACGGCTGACGATGCCGCCTCAGGAGGCACTTCCGTTGCCGTTGACAAAAAACATATTTATAGCTGGAACGCGGCCGAACAAACCGTTTATATTTATGATTTGAAAGGGGAATTCAGAAAATCAGTGAAACTGCCCCTGGGCGAATACGGCTTCTCTCTTTCATTTGCCAATGGCTTGCTGTGGGTTTCGTCGGATGGTGACTACGATGAGGGTACCTGGTATGGGTATGCTGTTGAATGAGTTAGAAATGGACAGGTGCGGGAAGGGAACTTTGGAAAGACGGGAAAATGGGTAAATGCGAAATGAAGAAGATGGAGAGATGGAAAGTGGGAAAAACAGGAAAATGAAACTTTGTGAAAATGGGGAGGTGGAAAAAGAAGAAAAATGAAACCTATAATTGGGATCTCGTAGGTCCTGTGAATAAAAAAGGCGATCCCGGTATAGAATCGCCTTTTTCGTTATACAGGGATACTTATTTAATCACTACCATCCGACTAAAATATAATTTTGGCATTAACCTGATGCAACTAATTGAATATCAGATATTGAATTTGATATTTCAATATCTTTTTTAGGTTGACCC
>CAIPFN010000158.1 GCA_903864265.1 uncultured Bacteroidales bacterium
CTCATACTCGTCTTCCGTAAAATTCTCAACCGAACTCCATATCACTTTCCCGTTTCCGGCTTTCAGGAAAAAATAATTCCCGGCTTCGACAGGAAGAGGATAGGTTCGTGCCGCAATTCCGTCCATATCAATACGGAACTGATCGTCCGTTTTTTTCTCCTCTTTGTTGATAGGATCTTCGAAAGGAGGCGTTTCATGATCCCGTAACTGCACAACCATCACCTGCTGTGGGGTTGCCATCACGTGGTTGTCCTCGTAAAAGTCCATATGCAGTTCAAAGTTCCGGCTCGAAACATAATACAGGTATTTGCCGTTCGCGTCGAAGGACGGGTAGAGGTTATCAAAGAAATCACTGGTTAAGGCAATTTTCTTCTGCTGCTCCAGGTTATAGATGTAGATGACATTATTCCGGTTGAAATTGGTAAAACTATAGGTAATCCATTTGCTGTCGGGCGACCAGCTGTAATCGCTTTCTTCCCAGTAAAATTCGTCGTTCTTTAACTGGTTGGAGCGGTCGACTTCGGTTAGTTTATGAGTATCCACGTCAACGTAAAAAATTGCGAATTCCCGGTTTCCAAAAAGGATCTTTTTGCCATCGGGCGACCAGGAAAGATGATAGATGAATTTATCAAGTTTGGTGGTAAGCTGCGTCCACTCTCCTCCATCGCTGCTTTGCATATAGAGCTGGTATTCGCCGCTTTTATCCGAAAAGAAAGCGATCCATTTCCCGTCGGGCGAAACCTGGGGATACATTTCCCTGCTGCCCGGTGCATTGGAAATATTCTTTGTTGTTCCCCTGCCGTTTGGAATTAGAAATACATCGCCCCTGGCTTCGAGAACGGCTGTTTTTCCGTCGTTCGAAATGTTTGCCGTATGAAAATACTCCTTTGGATTGATTACCCTGTCTCTCATGCGCCACCGGTCGGAAGGAATTGTGACGGATATTTTCTTTACCTGGCTCGTTTTCGTGTCAAAGATGTTTATGTAGCCGTTTTGTATGAAGACAATCTGTTCGCCGTCGTTCTCGGCCCACATCACGTCAAAATCGGTATAGCTGGTTAGTTGTTTTATGGCTTTCGTCGCAAGGTCTTCCACATAAAGGTTGGCGACTCCATTGGTGCGGTCCGACACAAAATACATTTTCTCCCCTATCCACATGGGATAGCTGTTCTTTCCCACATAATCGGAAACAGCGGTGAATTGTTTTAGTTTGAAATCGTACATCCATATATCCTGGTACTGCCCGCCTTTATAGCGTTTCCAGTAATATTCCTCGTTTCCTTTGCGGCAGTATAGCATTTTATTTCCTTCCGGATTAAAGCTGCATAAACCGCCCCTGTCGATCGGGAAGCGTTCGGGCGCCGATCCTTCCTTGTTGACAAAGTACAGGTTGGGATCACGCGAAATATAATTTTCGAAGGCCGAACGAAAAACAATGCGATTGCCATCCGGGGTCCAGGCTATGGATTGTGCCGAGCCCGGAGTATAGGTTAAGCGTACCGGCTCACCGCCTTCGGCAGGCATAACATAAACGCCATAGGCTCCATCGTATCCTGCCGTGAAGGCGATGGATTTCCCGTCGGGCGAAAAGCGGGCCGAATATTCGTTGCCGGGAAAACTTGTTATCCGGGTGGCGGTCCCACCGCCTGAGCTGACCAGCCAGAGGTCATTTTCGTAGGTGAAAACAATTTTATCCTTGTGTATGTCAGGATAAGTCATCAGTCGTCCCTCGCCGGCACCCAGCACCAGAGTTGAAGCGAAGAACAGCAATAAAAGCGTAGAGATAATGGTTTTCATTTTTATTATTTATTTAGTTCGTGAAGTACATTTCCGATTTTCCGGATAAAGGTTCCCTATTACTATCCGGAACGTCATAATGATCACATTAAAGTCTATGGTTGGTGTTTTATACCAATCCAGGCTATTTCATCTTCCCGATATGATCTTATACCGTTGGATTTATGCATTATCTATGAATAAGCAGTCTATCGGCAAGTAAACCTAATTTTCTACCTATTATATATCTCTATACCCACTCTGTGAATATGTTCTTTTAAAGCGGGTTCCGAAATGCTTTTGTAATCCAGCACATCAAAGGTATAGGGCATATTTGTTTCTTCATTCAACAAATAACTGATATGGCTGATCGTATCCAGGTCTAATCCGGTTCCTTTCAGTGCTACTCATCACTTCCTTTTTTGAAATTTCCTTTGGCACGACTTCCAAAAACAGAGGCATTTTCAACTTTGGGCTGACTGCTCAAAATAGAAATAACCGTCACCATGTCCGTATCCAACAGTCCGAATTTATTCCTCATCCAGCTTTTGCTTAAAACTGTTATGTAATGAATTTAACAAAGGGAAGTATTTATTTTTTATCAGCAGTTCCATTTCGGTTGCCTTTTGTTCATCATAGGTATGAGTTGTCAGGTTTCTATCCGATAGCAAATCCATCCAATCGTGACCGTTTTCTTTCATCCCCATTTCATACGCTTTTTCTATGGCTCCTCTGGGTGATTTGATATCCATAAAACCTTGTACCTCCAGATAATCCTTAACCATATTCCACGATAATTCGAAACTCATTTCGAAAAACTGAATCATGCCCGCCTTTTGAAGTATATCAGGATTTGGTATTTGTAAAGCACTTTCCAGATGTTGCATCGATTTTGTGAAATTCCGGTATTGTTGCTTCCGGCGTGTATCTTCGTGCATCATACAGGAGTTTTTATTGAAAGTCTCAACAATTCAAAAATCTTCGGTTACTCTTTATTTTTAGAGTTCAAATGTAGTTCTTAGCTGGTAATTTCAACGACTTTTGTTCCTTTTTTAAAATATTAACTGAATTAGAGATGCTAAAATTAGACAAATTTCCGGGAGGATTCACGGATTTTCCGGAAGTCATTGCATGAATACTTTCCGAATAAGTTCCGGCGAATCCGGAGCTTATCAGCCGGCTCCCTTATCAGGCCCGAAAGGATTGAATATACTATTTATTGGTGTTGCGCCTTTCATGCATACTATTTCTGATGGGCATAGTTCCCCTTTTGGTATTAATGGTTGATAATATTTATGAGGATTGCTTGTAGAATTAGTAAGCGGGAAGGTTGCTGATACGGTTTGAGGATAAATAGATCGGGCGGTTGCTTAGACACGCTAAAGAAAATATGAGGCGTGCGAAGGGGGTATTTCTGCCTTCTATGCCGAAGCATAAGTTTTTAATTCGCTGTTCCGGGTTGTTTTCTTAACGGAAAAGTCTAAAAAAATTAACCGCGGAGGACCGCAGAGTTTTGCGCAGAGTTCCGCAAAGGATAGTATCGGGAAAGAGTTCGGTGGCTCTCTGCGCCTGCCCGGCAAGCATTGCGTTAACCCATCTTGCAGCCTTTCCCCTAAAAAAGCAGAAAAAACAGGTTAAAACCAGTTATTTTCAGGTCCCAATCGGGTTTTTGAGGCCAGTTTATTTCGTATGTGTCTGATATTCAATACA
>CAIPFN010000159.1 GCA_903864265.1 uncultured Bacteroidales bacterium
GTATACACAACAGCAGGATCAATAAGGTGCTAAAAAAATACATTTTCATAATAGTGAATTTTGATTACAAAATTTGAAATTATTCCTCAAACCGCTTGTTTTCAAGCCGAAACAGTCCATCCCTGAAATATAATGTATTGACAAACTGCTGAATTTCGTACTGTTGCTCTGCATAATTAAATACAATATCGGCTGTATCAAGGTAAAACTCCACAAGCTTTTGAATGTCATTTTCAGAAGCCCGTAACATCATAATAAACAAGCCAGGCATAATAATGTTTCGGAGACTTCGGCTTTCGCAGACAATCAGTTCATTTTTGATAAACTCCGAGCGGAATGTTAATATGGCCTGTTCGGCAAAGGCGTCTTCCGCCTGAATATAAAACACCCGGGAAGCCCCGGCCATCAGCATTTTCGCAGTATCTTTCCGGGTTCCGGGGTCATATTCCTCGGTAATTGTAAAACCGGATATCACTTCCTCTTTATTATGTTGTCCATGCCATTTTTCTTCGCCCGGGCGGATACTGGTCACTTTTACACCCACCACCGGGTGAGTAGCTGACAATTTGCGTATAAGGCTGCATGCCAGGCTTGTTTTACCGGCATTACGCGAATTGCCGCCAATCATTACCATATTCGGGAACCTATGCATAGAGGAAAAGTTTCAATGCCCGGGATTTTCAGGTATTCAGATCATCAAGCAACCTGACAAATTCCTTCTGCATGATCTTATCCATGCGCTGGTGAAAAACGTCGAACGATTTAACCAGGCGGCGTCCTTCGGCCGATAAGCGGGTGCTTCCGCCTTCCTGTCCTCCCCGAACAGTCTCGAGCAGGTGGAAACCCAGCATTTGTTCAATTTTCCGCAAATCGTTCCAGGTCCGGCGGTAGGTGATTCCCATCTGCTCACAGGCACCTACCAGTGAACCACATTCATCAATCTGCTTTAGTATTTTCCACTTTCCATCGCCTAATACGCCATCACCCTGGGGTGAGGAAAACCAGATTTTATATTCCGGCTTCAGGTTTTCAAATTTATTCATAGAAGATCTATTTCTGCAAAAAATAAACTGGAATCAATACTGACCTCCGATTCGGAAGAAAGCATACCTTATTTATCTCGTCCGGGGCCTGTTGACCACGGGGCGGGGTAGGTGAATCATCAGGCATTCAGCTGCGCCCACAGCAACTCTTTCAATTGGGTAAGTCCCAGGTGGGTATGCGACGAAATGAAAACAGAAGGGATGCGGGGCAGTTCCTTTTTTATGAGTTTGATCATTTCCTCGTCGAGCATATCGCATTTGGATATAGCCAGCAAGCGGCCTTTGGTCAGCAATTCAGGGTTAAACTGTTTTAATTCGTTCAGCAGTATTTTGTATTCCTTTTTGATGTCCTTGCTATCGGCAGGGATCATGAACAACAGCACCGAATTTCGCTCTATATGGCGTAAAAACCTTACGCCAAGGCCTTTGCCCTCGTGTGCGCCTTCTATGATTCCGGGAATATCAGCCATCACGAAGGATTTGTCGTCATAATACGGGACAATACCCAGGTTGGGCCGCAGGGTAGTAAACGGGTAATCGGCTATTTCGGGTTTAGCGGCCGAAAGCACTGAGAGCAGTGTCGATTTCCCTGCATTGGGGAAACCCACTAAGCCTACATCCGCCAGAATTTTTAATTCGAAAATTTTCCAGCATTCGATAAACGGTTCTCCGGGTTGCGCAAATTTTGGGGCCTGGTTGGTAGAGGTTTTAAAATGATCGTTCCCTAGTCCTCCCCGTCCACCTGGCACAATGATGTGGGTTTCGCCATGGGCCGTCACTTCGCATTCCACTTCCCCGGTTTCGGCATCGCGTATAATAGTACCCAGGGGCACTTCAATAATCCGGTCCTCCCCGTTGGCCCCGGTTGACAAGGCCCTTGAGCCACCGCCCCCTTCGCTGGCAATAATATGTTTGGTATACCGCAAATGGAGCATGGTCCATAATTGCTGGTTACCTCTAACAATGATATGTCCTCCCCTGCCTCCATCGCCTCCGTCGGGTCCCCCGCGCGGGTTACCTTTGTCACGGTGAAAGTGGTGAGAACCTGCACCTCCCTGGCCCGATCGCAAATAGATCTTTACATAATCAACAAAACTGGAACTGGCCATTATTACTTTTTTAAATTATTGGGATACACGTTTTTGAGTAAGCCGGGATGTTTCAAATTTACTTCTCTGCCCTGAGCAGAAAAAGCTTAAGCATTCTGCCTGTATTCAAGAACAATTTATATTCATTTTAGTTGGTACCCACTTGTATTATCTTGATTTCTTCATGGCTGCCTGCACGGTGTCCGACAGGCGGGCAAATATCTCCTCGTTGGTACCTAAAGCGTTGGCAACTATATGCTTGTTCTGTTTTTTATACAATTCCATAACAGGAGCAGTTTTGGTATCATATTCTTCGAGGCGATGGATAATAAGTTCGGTGGACACATCATAGATACGGGCCTTATCCGAACGGCCGCGTTTATCTAGGCGCTTGATAAGCTCTATGGTAGGCGCCTGCAGTTCAATAACATACGATACACCCATATTCATCCGCCTGAGTAATCCATCCAGAATATAGGACTGAAGTATGGTACGGGGGAAGCCTTTGAAAATGAATCCGTTCACATGGTTGTGGACTTTCATTTCGCGTTCAATCAGCCTGATTACAATTTCATCCGAAACCAGGTCTCCTTTTTCAAGGGTTTCCTTTACTTTCATGCCCAGATCGGTACCGGCCTTAATTTCTCTACGCAGCAACGAACCGGTTGAGATGTAATAGAAATTGAATTTCTTGGCCAGCATATTGCCCTGTGTTCCTTTACCGGCACCCGGCGGCCCCGAAAGCACCAGGTTGAACCACTCTTTTTCGAGCATCAGTTCAATGGCATTGCAAAGGGTATCGAAAATACCCGGAATAGGACCTACTCCCTGTATGGGCACGTATAAGTTCCGCTCCTGGTAATATCCTATGACCGGTGAAGTTTTATTTTTGTACTCTATAAGCCTGAACTTGATTACTTCTTCGGTGTCATCGGCCCGGCCGGATACTTTTCCCCTTTCGATCAACCTTCGGGTAAGTTCTTCGTCAGGAACTTCAAGGCTGAGCATACACGACAGGGAGGTATTCAGTTTCAGCAGCAAGCCGTCGAGGATGTATGCCTGAACAAGTGTACGCGGAAAACCATCGAAAAGGATTCCTTTCTTATCCGAACTGGTGGTAATTTTTTTTTCGATGAGTTCCACCATAATTTCATCGGAAACAAGGCTCCCCCTGCCGATCAGATCTTTAACCTGTAATCCCAGTTCCGTTTCCTCGGCTATTTCCTGGCGCAGTAAATCCCCGGTCGAAATGTAGGCCAGGTTATACTTCTCAATTAGCATTTGCGACTGAGTCCCTTTTCCGGCTCCCGGAGGTCCGAAGAGTGCTATATTAAGCATATCAGAGTGTTTTTGTAGCTGATTCCCGAAAAAGGGAAAACAAGCTAAATAAATATTGAGTACTAACTATCGGGTTGAAAGATAAATAATAAATAAAGACTATCCTTCAATTATTTTGTATATGTCAGATGAATTACGACCTAAACCGTCGTAATCGAGGCCGTAACCTACCACAAATTCATTGGGGATACTAAAGCAAACGTAATCGATAGGGAATTTTGAATGAAAGGCTTCAGGCTTCAGCAGGCAAGCAGCCACCTTCACTTCAGCGGGTTCCATTTCCCATAACGTTTTCAGGAAATGCTCGAGCGTGAGCCCGGTATCAACTATATCTTCGATAATGACGATGGTACGGCCTTTAATGTTCAGGTCCAGCCCCATAACCTGCTGCACCACCCCGGTACTTTTTACGCCCTGGTACGAAGTGAGTTTAACAAAAGCAATCTCGCAATCAATAGTGACACCTTTAAGTAAGTCGGAGGCAAAGATAAAAGCGCCGTTCAACACCACGACAAACAAGGGTACTTTCCCATCAAGCTCGGTATTGATGCGGGCGGAGAGTTCGCGAACCTTCGTTTGTATATCTTCGTTAAGTATATATTTATTGAAGCTTTTATCCTTCAATTTCCAGGTGTCCGGCATAGTAGAGTATTTGGTTATGGAATTCCCGGCAAAATTACAGCTAAAGCTCGAATTATCAATCAAAAAGATGAAACCCTCTTTATTTTTATTCAAAGCGGCGCTTCATGGATTTTTGCATCAAATCCTAAAAGCCTGAAATGGGAATTTTATATTAATTTCGCAAAAAACTATTCACATGACACCTTTGGTAAGCATTATAATGGGAAGCACCAGCGATCTTCCGGTAATGGAAGAAGCCGCTAAAGTATTGAATGAACTTCGTATTCCTTTCGAAATGAATGCATTATCGGCCCACCGTACACCCGAAAAGGTCGAAGAATTTGCCAGCCAAGCCTATGAGCGCGGTTTGAAAGTTATTATTGCAGGCGCCGGAATGGCTGCTCATTTGCCTGGTGTAATAGCTGCCTTTACAGCACTTCCGGTGATAGGGGTCCCTGTGAAATCGTCGTTCGACGGCATGGATTCGTTGCTGGCCATAGTGCAGATGCCTCCGGGAATTCCGGTAGCCACCGTTGCCGTTAACGGAGCGCGAAATGCAGGCATACTGGCCGCACAAATGCTGTCGCTGGCCGATGCCGAACTCTTCGCCCGCCTGGTTCAATTTAAGGAAGAACTGAAAAAGAAGATGATACAGGCCAATGAAGAGCTGGCCAAGGTAAAATATGAATATAAGGTATAGAAAGAGGCTCCTCTCCGGCATTACTGGGTGCTGCCAGCTTCGGCGATTCCCGGATGAAGGGATTCCTCCCCTTTAGCCGAGGGTTTCAGCCTGTGGCTTTTTCCGAATCAGCATTATCCCATCCCTGACAGGCAGAAGAACATTTTCGACTCCTGGATAATTCTTGATGTAGTCATTAAAATGAACTATACCGGCGGTTTCGCGGTCGGAACCGGCATTGGTGCGGATTACCTTTCCATACCAGAGCGTGTTATCCGCCAGTATATAGCCCCCGGGCGAAACTTTCGGGAAAACCTGGTCAAAATACCGGGTGTAATTCTCCTTGTCGGCATCAATGAAAACCAGGTCGAAAGGCCCTGTCAATTCTTTTATGATCAGGGTGGCATCACCGGTGATCATGATAATTTTTTCATACAGGCCGGCTTCTATAAAAAACGGTCTGGCAAAATCCTGCATTTCAGGATTGCAATCTATGGTGATAAGTTTGCCATCATCCGGTATTCCCTGGGCCAGGCAAATGGCCGAGTATCCGGTAAATGTACCTATCTCCAGCACGGCCATGGGTTTAATCATGTGGCTGATCATTTGCAGGAAGACTCCCTGCAGCCGGCCCGAGAGCATCTGAGGCTGATGGGTGCGCAGGTGGGTGGCACGCGAAAGCCTGGCCAGCACGGGGATTTCAGCCGAAGTGTGATCGCTTGCATACTTTTCAATACCGGGCTTCAACAAGCCCTCCTCGTATTCACTCATTATCCTGTAGATTTCTGGTTATTGAAAATCAGGGTACTCAAACGGGAAGGATCGAAAATTTCGTTGGCCATTTCCAGCAGATTACCGGCTGTAATGTTGTCAATTTTGCGGTAGGTTTCCTCCACCGAATCCATTTTACCGTAAACCAGCACATTCTTGCCCATGGCCAGCATCTCATTCTGGTACGATTCGAGCGAAATGGCCAGCTGTCCTTTCAGCTGACGCTGAGCCGTATTCAGCCCGATCCGGGTAAGGCTGACCGTTCTGAACTTTAATAATTCCTTGTGAATCAATTCGATGGCCCGTGGCATCAGGGCGTCATCGGTGCCGCAGTAGATACTGAATAATCCGGTATCCGAAAACGGCTGGTAATTGGACTCGAGGTTGTACGCAATTCCGTTCCTCTCGCGGAGGGCGAGGTTCAAACGGGAATTCATGGCGGGGCCACCCAGGATATTATTCAGCAATGCCATGGTAAAACGGCGTTCGTCGCGGGCGCTGCAGGCAAGGTTCCCTATGACAGCATGGGCCTGGTGGCGCGAATATTTCCTGCTTGTATTTTCAGGCGTGTATGCCTCAACCGGCTCCCGCACCAGGGGTGAATTATCCGATGCTGCCTGGGAGAAATATTTCCCGGCCACGGCAACAGCCTTTGAGAAAGGAATATTTGCAACAGAACTGATCACCATGCGCGAGGGTATGTAGGTCGCATCGCGAAATCCCAGCACATTGTCCCGGGTATACCGTTTTAGCTTTTCTTTTGTTCCCAGGATATTCCGACCCATAGGATGGTTTTTATACACCAGTGCATCAAATTCGTCGTGTATCCATTCGGCCGGATTATCCTTGTACGAACTGATCTCATCCATAATCACCGCTTTTTCCTTTTCAATTTCCTTGTCAGGAAAAGTGGAATGAAAAATTATATCCGAAAGCAGTTCAGCGGCCCTTTGGTAATACTTGCTTTGGATGGAAGCATACAGGCTGGTATCTTCCTTGGTGGTAAAGGCATTCAGATCGGCACCCACATTCTCGAGCCGGCTCAGTACCTGGTAATTGCTGCGTTTAGCTGTTCCTTTAAAGACAAGATGTTCGATGAAATGTGCCAGCCCTTGCTGGTCAGGCCGTTCATCGCGTGAACCCGCATTTACTATAACGCCCAGGTGCGAAACACCTCCGCGCTGCTGCCTGTGGATAAGTCGGATGCCATTCGGGAATTCGTGGTATTGGTAGTCCATTTTTGCAGTTTGAGTGTTAGGGGTTCGGCAAAACAACCGGGCGAGGTCAAGTGAAGATGGTCGGGTGCAGGAAAGGGAGAAATGAAAAGGGCATGTATTATAAAAATTCCTGACCCATAGCATATTAGATCAAACATACGACCCCACAGCTATTGGGAGCGGCATGCTTCAGCAAAAAACCATTCTATCCTATTTCAATTGCAGTTCAGCAGGATATTTATCGTCAAAAAACACCCAGAACAGGGGTTTATATCCGCGCAGTTCTCCCGAATCGGTACGGCGTTCGACCAGCGGGCATATACCGGCCACTTTTTTGGTAAAGGCCAGCGTTTTCTCGTCCATGCTCCATTCCTCAAGGAAACGCAGGCGGGTAATATCGCTGAGCCTGATTTCGGTCACCAGCACGGTATCAACCAAATCGTAAGGCGGGGTTGACCGCTCGACGCTGATGGTATCGGTGCGTTTCATCATGCTTTTGATTTCATCGGCGGTGAAGGGATTCATGTTCAGGAAATTATAAGCCTTTACTTTGCCTGAGGTTACCTGCTGCATGATATCTTTAACCAGTTTTTCGCGGCTGCTGCCTTCAATATTCTGCACCCACCAATCCATATCCGGCTCGGCATTCCGGATGGACACATCATACTGAATCCGTTTTGTCACCAGGTTTTTACCCGAACCATCTCCGTTAATACACGCGGCCAGGAGCAGAATAAGTGTAAACATCAAAAATACCGGAACGATTTTATACATAGTTTGAAATTTGCTCGTGTAAAAGTATCAATTTTGTAGCTATAACGCCATTTCGCCATGCTTATTATTAAAAAGCCAAGCCTGCTGATCAACGAAAGCCTGTGCCGGAGAAACATCCGGCTTATGGCAGCCAAAGCCCTTGAGATCGGGGTTATTTTCAGACCGCATTTTAAAACACACCAATCGGCCCTGATAGGCGAATGGTTCCGCGAAGAAGGCGTTAAGGCCATTACCGTTTCCTCGGTGAGTATGGCTATGTATTTTGCTCAGCATGGCTGGAAGGATATCACTATAGCATTCCCTGTTAACATACTTGAAATTGAAGATATTAATCAGCTGGCTTCGGAAATAAACCTGCATCTGTTGCTTGAATCGGTGGAAACGGCCCTGTTTCTCTCGGGGAACCTGACTTTGCCCTGTGGATTTTTTATTAAGATAGACACAGGCTATCACCGCACAGGAATTGAAGCTTCCAATATCGGGCTGATTGACCGTGTTTTATTAGCCGCGGATGCGGCCAAACTTAGTTTTGAGGGCTTCCTGAGCCACAGCGGGCAGGCATATCATGCCAGCAGCCGCGAGCAACTCCTGCAAATACAGCAGGCTGCAACCGAAAAACTGTTATGGCTTAAAAAGCGTTACCTGCCCGAATACCCGGCTTTACTTCTTTCGGTTGGCGATACACCCAGCTGCAGCCAGCTGCCTCTTCCGGCAGGAATTGATGAAATCCGTCCCGGTAATTTTGTATTTTTCGATGTGATGCAAATGGCCCTGGGCTCCTGTACCGCCGGCGATATAGCAGCGGCATTGATTTGCCCGGTGGTGGCCGTGCACTCTGACAGGAATGAAGCTGTTATTTACGGAGGTGCTGTTCATCTTTCGAAGGAACAAACTCTCCTCCCACCCTATCAGCAGCCTGTTTTCGGACTGGTTGTGAAATGGCACGGCACCAAGTGGGATATAAATGCCTTGCTGGGAAAAGTAAGTGCATTATCGCAGGAGCACGGCATTATCCAGCTTACGGAAGAGGGCAGCAAACTGCAGGTAGGTGATCTTGTTGCTGTGTTGCCGGTGCATTCGTGCCTGGCAGCTGACCTTTTACGGAAATATTACAGGCCGGATGGAAGAGCGATTGAAACCATGAATTCGTAACCTGATCGCTTCAGCATTCGCGGCTGTGAACTGTGGCGGGCTCCGGAAAAGCTTCACATTCCCGCGACACAGAATTATCAGGCAAACAAGGTCTTGAATAAGCCACAAATCCCGCCACTGCAGTGAGCCGTGGTCTTCCTGGCTTTTTTTGTCATTCAAATTACTATCTGTCAGATACAAACCATCTTTCCAATTGAAGAATATCCGGAAAAACAGTCGTTTTATACGTGTTATATATAATCCCTGCTTTATTGCGTTAACAATGTTATGCCGCTTAAGTCCACTTTCCCGCTTTTCAAAAATGCATAGGTCAACTTATCCACCCTGCATTCAACAAACCGAATCCTCTTCAGGTTCTTTCCTTTAAAAAACGTGTTTATGAGCGTTGAATTCCGGAATGTTACCCTGGTAAAGGCGCAGTTTTCAAAATAGCAGTTATCCAATATACCATCGAACACTATATCGTCAATCGCCATTCCAATAAAAGTGGTACGATTCCATACTGCATCAGTCAGGGTGCTTTTCAGGAAGGTGCCGGATTTAAACGTTGCCCCGGTAAAACAGGCGCCGGAGAAGTCGCAGCCATTGATATTGCTTTCTGAGAATTCAGTTTCTTTCAGTGAACAGTCCTTAAATATATCGTTGACTAAGTTAGAATTCTGAATGTGGCTGCAGCTGATGTCGGAACCTGAGAAGTTACATCTGTCAACATGATTGCTTTTTAAAAGCAGGCCCGACAAATCTGAACCGATAAACAGGCAACGTTGCAAGTTGGATGAACTGAATTTTTCATGCAGATTTTTCAACCCGGAAAAGTCAGCGTCCAACCAGTTTCCGCGTGACATATCCCAGCTAAGCCTTTTATCCTGCTTTCCGTATGGCAAGTAAGCCGATAGCTTAACCAAAGAATTACCGGATGCTATAGCCATGCCCGTTGGCAGTATGCTTTCTGAAAAATAATTAAGGTCAACATCCAATATTTCCGCCAAACGGATAAAAGTAATAATGTCTGGCAGTGATTCGCCTCTCTCCCACTTTCCGACTGCCTGTGGACTGATAAACAGGTGCTCAGAAAGATGTGCCTGAGAAATGCTTAATTTCTTTCGTGCTTCGCAAATTTTATGACCAATCTCTTTAGTGTTTAACATAGTAGTGTACCTTTAATATTTCTGACATACAAAGATACTCCGGGTCATTCCCGGTATCA
>CAIPFN010000160.1 GCA_903864265.1 uncultured Bacteroidales bacterium
CCCTGTCGCCCTGTCGCCCTATCCCCTCGTCTCCTTGTCCTCACTCAATCCCTTCAATCCCCTCAATCCCCTCAATCTTTTCCCTATCTTTGCCCGAACTACTTTATTTTATGACAACATACCCTCAGGTCATTCTTAAACCCGGAAAAGAAACCCCGGTACTGCGTTTTCATCCCTGGATTTTCTCGGGGGCCATCCTGGAAACCGTCGGGAGTCCGGCTGAAGGCGATATAGTGGAATGCTTTTCTTCAACAGGTGAGTACCTGGCAACCGGTCATTGTATGCCAGGATCACTGGCCGTAAAACTATTTACGTTCAAAAGGCAGGAGATTGACCCTGATTTCTGGAAATCGAAGATCAGTGAAATCTGGCAGGTGCGTAAATCGTTGGGACTGACCGATAATCCCGGCACCAATGCCTATCGTTTGGTACATAACGAAGGCGACAGTATGCCCGGGCTGATTGTGGATGTATACGACTCCCTTGCTGTGCTTCAGGCACATTCGGCGGGGATGCACGATATCCGCCAAACCCTGGCCGATGCTATTGTTTCGGTTAGCGAGGGAAAGATTACTTCCGTGTATGACAAAAGTGCCGAAGCTATCCGGAAAATGACCGGACTTAAGGTAGAGGATGGTTTCCTGGCAGGAACAGAAGCCGCGTGCGAAATTCTTGAAAATACTCATCGTTTTCAGATTAATGCAGTTACAGGGCAGAAGACCGGTTTTTTCCTCGACCAGCGCGACAACCGCGAACTGCTGTCGCATTTTGCCAAAGACAGGTATGTGCTGAATATGTTCGGGTACACCGGCGGTTTTTCGGTATATGCTGCCAAGGCCGGAGCTAAAGTGGTTCATACGGTCGACAGCTCGGCGCCTGCTATCGCCCTTGCCGAAGAAAATATGAAACTCAATGGGTTTGATGCCCCCGAATATGGCTGCTTTACAGCTGACGTCCGGAAATATATGGAAACCATGGAGCAGGATCAATACGATTTAATTATCCTGGACCCTCCGGCCTATGCTAAAAATATAGCTTCCCGCAACCAGGCCCTGAAAGGCTACCGGACCATTAATGCCCTGGCTTTGGCCAAAATTAAAAGCGGCGGACTGCTGTTTACCTTTTCCTGTTCGCAGGTGGTCGACAGGCAGCTGTTTACCTCGGCAGTTACGGCAGCGGCCGTGGATGCAGGCCGGCAGGTGCGGATTATCCAGCATCTTTCGCAACCTGCTGATCACCCGGTGAATATTTTTCACCAGGAAGGCGAATACCTGAAAGGTCTGGTGTTGCTGGTGGACTAATTTATCCTACATGGTCCGGGCACCGCATCCAAACAGAAGGATACCCTCTTGCCTTGTTTAACAGGAAGGAGGACAAGGGATAAGTCTGTAATTTGTTATATCTGTCAATTTCAAAATCATATCCATTCAAGGGGACTTCCTATGCCCGGCATATACCAGTTTGTAAAATACCATTCCGCTACAACCCTCGAAAGTCTGAAGCAAAAAGGGGAATCGGGCGCTGTTATTTGCTTTGACCTGGAAGACAGCGTTTTTAACTGGATAGATGGGAAAAACAATAAGGCGCTGAAACAGGAACACCGTCAATGGCTGAACCGCATCCTGCTCGATCTGGATAAGGAATCCGTTGCCATAAAAACCGGGATACGGATCAACTCTTTTGAATCCGGATTCCAGGCTTTAGATATAGCTTTCATTCCCCCGGGCATCCTGATTCATTCCATACTTATTCCTAAAGTGGAAAACAGGTACCAGGTCGAAAGTGTATTTAAGCAGCTGGAAGATAATAATATACTTTTTGGCGAGATTATTCCCCTGCTTGAATCCCGTAAAGGGCTCGATAATCTGGAGGATATTCTGAGTTCGGAATATGCGTTTTCGAAACTTGGCTTTGGTCATTGTGATTATAACCTCAGCATAGGCGCTTTTCCTTTTTTTCACCAGGATTCGCTCGAATATTGGAAATGGGTAAGCCACATCCTGGAAATACTGCGGCCACACCGTATCATGCTGATCAATTCGGCTTATTTAAGTTTAAATGATTCGGCCTTTTTTACAGTCATGCTTTCGTATCTTCAGTTTTTAAGTAACGGAAGTTTCGGGCAGTTCACACTCACGTATCGTCAAACTTTGCTTTGCAGTTCAGGTTTCGGCAAATTTGATGGCAGGAAGGGGATTGCTGGGAACCGTCTGGATTTGGGCGTTAACAGAGGAATGATGACCCACCTGATCACACTTTTTGAGAATGAAAACAAGGGACAGGGTTTTACTCCTGACCCGGAAACCGGCCAGCTGGTTTCACCCCAGGAATATTGTTCAGCCCGGCAGCATCTCGATAATTTTAAGGAAAAGGATATTCATTTTACCTTCGTCGGAGGATGCTTCCCTGTGCAAGGCGACATGCTGTTTGAAGATATTTTTCACCAGACTTTGAAGAAAGAAATGGAATCAAAATCCGGTATGAATTTCAATGTCAATATCATACGGTACGAAAAGTTTGGTAACTGCCTGGAGAAAATTGCGGATTATGTCAGCGTTAAGCCGGTGGATTACCTTGTTTTTCATGTCAGGCCCGAACCCTTCCTGAGGCTCATAAAACTGTATTATAAATACCTGGATTACAACCACAAGCTTTGCCGGTCGTTGAATCTCCCTTTCCTGAAAGTACTGAAACCTGAAAAATACGATGTTTTAATGCTTTCGCGAAGATATAGCTATCCGGAGGTGATGAGCCGCCCCAAAACATTTAATGTATTTATTAACCTGAATTATCTGCTGGGATATCTGGCAGGCAATTACAGCTATGCAATCAGGAAGAACCGGGGCCTGGTTGATGCGGTGATTGACTTTTGCGAAACACGGGGAATTAATGTAATTATACTGGGGCCGGCCATTCGTTCGAATGCTGCTATGGAAGTGGTATTTTCGAAAAAGCTGGAGAAGGTTATGTCGAAAGCGGTGAAGCAACGCAAAATAAGGTATGTTTTCGGGCTTGAGAAGCAGCACTCCGGGGGTAAAAAATATTTCAGCGACAACGGAATACATGCCACCAAACTCTATCACGACCTCATTGCCGGGAGATTATATGCCGGCATAATGGAAGACGTTAAAATGAATATGCCATAGTCTGTGTTAAGCAGAATCTCCCTTTCCGGAATTCTACCACGATTCCTTGCTGCTTTTTAGCAGGTCGATTACCCGTCGTTGCTTCTTGGTGGGCCGCCCGATTCCCCGGTCGCGGTTTTCGCTGTTGGCTTCGCCTATCAGTTTAACCCTGTCGTATTCGGATTGCAGGGTGAGGTCTTCCATATAATCTGGGACCAGCTTTGCATTGACCCTGCTTTTGGGAAATTGCTTTACCCTCACGGTTTTGAAAAGCGGATTCAGGCTCACAACTATAGTATCGCCCACCTTTATCTCTTTCGAAGCTTTCACATTACTGCCGTCCATCTTCACTTTTCCCGCCCTGCATGCGTCGATGGCCAGACTGCGCGACTTGAACAGCCTCACTTCCCAGAGCCACTTATCGATACGTAAGGATTCGTTTTCCATGCAGGTTTGTTGGTAATTGTTTTGGGACTAGCGGAAAGGGGGACAAGGGGACAAGGGGACAAGGGAAGGGGGGACAAGGGGAGGGGGAGACAAGGAGAGGGGCGACAAGGAGGCAAGGAGACAAGAAGAGAAGGGGACAAGCAGAGAGGTGGAAAAGGAAGGAGGGGTTGCTTGTGCGTCATTTGAAAACAAATTCCCCGCATCCCAGATCCGACATCATACATCCGAAATCCGAAATCTTACATCCGACATCCGACATCATACATCCGACATCTTTTTATTTCTTCCTGAAATAGACCTCCATGGGTGTTCCGGTAAAATTGAATTCTTCGCGTATGCGGTTTTCGGCAAAGCGTTTATAGGGGTCTTTCACGTACTGAGGCAGGTTGCAGAAGAGGACAAAGCTCGGGTACGGGGTCTTGATCTGGGTGATATATTTGATTTTAACTTCCTTTCCTTTGATAAAAGGAGGAGGTGTGCCGGCAAATATTGGCAGGAGTACGTCGTTCAGTTTCTTGGTAGGGATGCGTTTCCGGCGGTTTTCGTAAACGGCTGTGGCTTCTTCAAGTGCTTTATGAATACGTTGCTTGTTGAGCACCGAGGTGAAAACAATGGGGACATCGCTGAATGGCGCTATATTTTTACGGATGGCTTCCTCGTAATACTTATGGGTGTGCGTGTCTTTTTCAACAAGGTCCCATTTGTTTACGATGATTACTATGCCTTTGTGGTTGTTCTGAGCCAGTCGGAAAATGTTCATGTCCTGCGACTCCCATCCTTGAGTGGCGTCAATCATCAGGAATACCACTTCGCTGCTTTCGATCGAACGTATGGATCGCATCACGGAATAGAACTCTATGTTTTCGAAAACCTTTGATTTTTTCCGCAGACCGGCGGTATCCACCAGCAGGAAGTCGAATCCAAAGGAATTGTAGCGGGTGTAAATGCTGTCGCGGGTGGTACCGGCAACGGGTGTGACTATATTTCGCTCAACGCCGAGCAAGGCATTGATAAAGGATGATTTCCCTACGTTAGGTCTCCCTACCACGGTAAATTTGGGTAGATCGGGAAGGGTTTCGGGGGTTTCCTTATTGAACTCTTTGACGATTTCATCCAGCAGATCGCCTGTGCCGCCCCCGTTGGAGGAGGAAATGCCGAAAATATCCTTGAACCCGAGGCTGTAGAAATCCGAAACCTCGTGAAATTTATCAGGACTGTCAATTTTGTTTACCGCCAGGAATGCTTTTTTAGGCGAGCGGCGTATCATATTCGCAACATCCTTATCCAGGGGGGTAAGGCCTTCACGGGCATCCACCATTAACAGAATCACATCCGCTTCTTCAATAGCTAGTTCTACTTGTTTGATGATTTCGTGTTCGAACACATCATCGCCTCCAACTACCACTCCTCCGGTATCAATAATCGAAAATTCAATGCCGTTCCAGTCGCTGTGTCCATAGTGACGGTCGCGGGTAACTCCGCTGGTTGGATCCACGATTGCCTCCAGCGATCCGGTCATGCGGTTAAAAAAGGTGCTTTTCCCAACATTTGGGCGGCCAACAATAGCCAGAATATTTGCCATTCGTATTTTTTTGCTCGGTTGCTATCCCCCCGCTTGTTTCAATTAAGCAGCTAATGCCTGAAGCACAATGGATAAGAAAACTGAAATTTGATTTTTGCAAAGGTAATCTAATTCCCGAATTTTTTTATAATTGTTTCTGATGTAATAGAATAGGTAGTAAAAGGAGTTGAAAGAGGGAGGTTTTCATCTAAACTCAAACCAATGGATATGCCGGCAGGTAGCTCATAGGGTGGTATCGCTATGGAATGCTAAAAACGGAGTAAGCCGGGAAATGCTAACCATCACAAATGTAAATCGGATATTTTCTGTGTGGTTTTAAAGAGATAGGGTGAATCGCTAAAGGATGTTTGAAATACCCGGAAAAAAGTTCAGGGTGTATGTGACTGAGGCATATTATCGGCTCGATGTGGGTATATATGATTTTGGTGATGATAAGCGAGCTCCATACGCTGTTCTTTTAGCTGTTTGGGGGGAAAGAAGGTATCTTAACTTTGACCTAAACATGTCCTAAGTATGGGGAGTACTGTAATTTGTACAGAAATGCAAATGGGCTTTACTTTTACTTTCGTATAAATTGGTTAAAGCATAAATGAATTTAGGTGGATTATTTTAGAAAATCTGATTTTAAAACCATTTTTTTTCCAATTCTACTCAGTAACACGGGAATTATGGCAACAGTTTTTTCATCATAGCCTTTCACGGAATCATTGAGTTGATCCCAACCCACTATATTTTCGCTGATCCGGTTTGGCTTGTCCGAAGGTTTTCCGAATTTCCAGTTGTTAACTTTTCGTTCGGCAACCCAGCGTTCATGTTCCATTCTCGATAATGCGGCGAAAATGTCGGGTGCAAATTCACTGAGGGCCGGCCGGGGATCATTTTCTTCCACAATTTCAAATCCGCAAGCCCTGATTTTAAAATACATGTGGACGGCTTGCTGCCTGTTAGATTCACGGAAATCTTCTTTCAGTGTATCCCACTCATTAAGTTCGCCTGACATCTCCTTCTTTTCCAGTTCATCTGATCCGTTCTTCATTTCTTCCCTGATCACTGCAGTGTAGGCCATGTGAATGGCGACAGCGAATTTTTCTGTCTCGTCTTTCTCTGGATATATAAGATTCTCAAATCCTTTTTCAATTCCGAAGGGTTGTATGTGAAACCCCTTGTCCTGGCTGGCCCCGGCGCCTCTCATGAGGAAATTAAAACTTTCCGTTTCGTTCATCCGCACTCCAACCCTTACCGTATTCTTTCTGAAAACAGATAAAAGATTAAATGCCGTATCATAGGCAAGTGACGGATCGTCGAAACAAATAACTACGTTAGTAAGCATACCTGGCTCGTTGCACCAATTCTCAACCAGGCTGCGGGATATAGGTGAGAGGACTTCCTGCTGGTAAAATGAAAAGTCAGCTACTTCGCCTATAAACGGATGATGGAAAAGAAGGTCTGCCTGGTTTGCATCAGCATTGCGGTCAATAACGGAAATGCGAATCCGTTTCCCGTTCGCAAAATGCCCGAGTTGTGCTGCCTTAACGGCAATGGTGCGGCCCATGCATCCAAAGCCAAGGATGATCAGATGAGTCTGTCGCGGATCGTCGGGAGAAATGCCGTCATGGTCGAGCGGAAGGCCATGCGCCAGTAGCGAGAGTGCTTCGGGCCCGTAAGCATCCATAAAATGGAGTTTGTGGGCTTCCCCTTTTTGCTGGTTGGTTTCCAATGCATTCCTTACTTCGGCATTCTTAACGTGTATGTAGCAATTAATAATAGAACCGCTACTCCTGCGTAAATTGTGTGCTGCAAGGGCAATGGAAATATTGGTAGTATCATCAGGACAAAGAGCATACAATCTGCTGGCCAGTCCGGTCCTGGCCTGCACCAGGATTTCACTCCTTGTTGCATCACCTATGATTAGAGGAATGCCCAAATGGCTTAGCCTCTCCACCATTTCCGGCAGAGGATTTTTATCAATAACTACTATTTCCGAAGTGGTCTCAAGCAGCTTCTCAACTACAGCAATTCCTCGATGTCCTAATCCGCTGACGATAATGTGATCTTTACGGTTTCTGAGTTTAAATCTCATATGCTCATGGTGAAAAATATGCAAAGCGGCATTAAGTAATACCAGCCCGGTTGATGTGGCAGCCATCCATCGGGCAATCTCAAGGGACCACGATACAGGAGCACCGAAATGCGGGGCATGCATCAGAAACAACTGTGCCGAATGGTACATAGCATTCGAAATGCTTACCGATTCCTCTCCAAAAGGATATTGGCAATATCCATATGTGCCAAGAATAAAGGCTGCTGGAAATGTGACTGCTAAAATGCGTGACCGCAGATTTTCAGGAAACAGCATTCTTACGGAGGTTTTTTTAACTTCTGACATAGTCTCGGATAATTTGTAGTTAAAGGTGATTTATTTCTATTTTGCAGCTGTTCTTGACTTCTGTCAGGCCAGTTTTTCCCGTCAGAGAAAAGTTGCTTTCAATGTATTTTGATCCCGTTTTCCTGTTTCATAAGACCACCGGGTTTGCGCGCCTTATCACTTTGATTTGGATGATTTTTTGATTTGGCTCCTGAAGTGGAATAGGGAGATTATTTCATTCGGTAGCACCAGTAAATTACGATGATCCTTCCAGAAATTATCATTCAATATAGCGGATGCTGCTCTGCCTGAATGGGCAAACACGCCAACTTTAGCTCCCAGCGAAAGCGCTATTCTATATTCTAAAGCGGAAATTATACCACCTTCAAAGCCTGCCAGAATCACATCGGCAGGTTGTATTCCGCCGCTAACTATATCGCACCAGTAACTGAGGATCTCGAAAACGGAGAATTTGTCCGAATCTGTTTCGTAAAACCAATCGTATGCCACTGATTTCTTTGCATCTCCGGGAAGATATTTGGGCAAATAGGCAATCAGTTTGAAAGCAACCGGAGCCTTCGTCTGAAACTCTGCTTTTACTTCGCCAACCAGGCCCGGAATTCCGGCAACAGTACCACCACTGATTATAGTGCCGCTAAAACCGGACATCATTCCACGGAGGATATCATGGAAAGTGCCCGCCTGGGTTTTATCCATCAGGGATGCTCCTCCTGCAACGATAAAAACAGGTGCTTTGAAAGGCTCTTTTTGTGTTCTGTGATTCTCAAGAAAGTCATTCTTCTTTACCCTGTTGGGTGGTTCAGTGAGAAGAAACATTGCGATATTGAGATAGAGCAATATTTGCTTTTTTAAATCAGGGGACAGAATGTTCAGCTTGTCAATAAACTTAATTTCCTCATTAATAATGGATTTCCCTGGTTTTAGGTTTGCATTCAGTATTATTTCAACGGCACATGATAAGTATTCTATGCAAGCTGCTTCGTTCCTTAAGCAGAAGGAACTGTGGCATAGCGCAAGCAAGGCCTGTAACCTATATATCGCATATAGTTCATGGCAATATGGTGTGAAAACATCTGTTTTTTCCCCAGAGTCCGCCATTATAGCATCAAGTTTTTGAAGGCCGATTTTTGCGTTTTCTACCTCCGAATGAATGCTGATCGCCCATCCATCAAAATCGGTTATGTTACACGCTGCTTTCAGATTTAAATCTGCTTTTTCGAGCAGCGCCGAAAGGCTGCTGATTTCCTTGTTCCAACCTGAAGGAATTGTCATTTTCAGAGGTTATTATAAAGTAAATGTAGGCTCACTGTCCCTCAAGTAAGTTTAACCGACCCGGTTTGATAGATTGTTTTTGCTTTTTTAAATGAGCCTGGTTAAAATGGATTCTGTGATAAACTCAATACAGCCATAATCTTCCTTCAACAGAACAGGCTTATTCTTATTGGTTCAGCAACTTGCGTATGCTGATTACATCCGGGTGGGTGATACCAGCTTCTTCCAATTCGGACAGGTCCTTCAAAAAGAAGTATCTATATGTTTTAGTCATATCCTCTGGGTATTTCTTATCCATAAACTTCAAGTAGATGCTTTTTGATTCTTCATATTTCCCCTGGAAAAGTAAAGCGATTGCCAGGTTGGCCTCTAGAGACTGGTGTAAACTGTCGGCTACCAATCCTTTACGGGCTGAAAGTTCGGATGCTGCAAACTGGCCTCTCATGGTCTGAAAATAGGATATGCTGCTGTAGCAACTGGCCAGATCAGAGCTATAAACTTCCGGGTTACCGGTAGCTAAATCTATGAATAGTGTCAACGCTCTATTGAAATTGGCTTCCGATTTATCGTATTGTTTTATTTCGTGCTGAAAATTTGCCAGATTATACAGTGTAGAGGCTAAATCAGGATTATTGGCTTCGGCATCAGTACTGACTAATACCTTGAAAATACTCAATGCTGCATTGAAATTGGCCTCGGCTTTATCATATTCTTTCATGTCTTTCATTAACTCGGCCATATTATTGTGCAAAGTACCTAAAAATGAATCATAGACCTTTGGGTTGGTTTTGGCTAATTCGTCTATAATCTTCAATGCTTCATCAAAATGGACTTCAGCTTTTTCAAACTGCTTGACGTTTTTCTCCAGATTAGCCAGGTTATTCAGCGTTGCAGCAAGATCGGAATTATAGACCTTTGGGTTAGTTTTCGCTAATTCCCTTCTGATATTCATTGCTTCGGTATAACTATCTTCCGAATTGTCATATTGCTTTAATGTATTTTGCAAACCTGCGACATTGTTAAGCGTTGCAGCTAAATACGCATTATAAACCTGGGGGTTGGTTGCTACCAGCGTCTTAAAAATATCCAGGGCTTCCGAATAATTTGTTTGTGCAATATCATATTGTTTCATGTCGGACTGTACAGCTGCTATATTACAAAGAGTTACAGCTAAATAGGGATTAAAGACCTGGGGATTGGTAATGGCCAGTGATCGGTATAAATGTACAGCCTCAACGAAAGTAGATACTGCATTGTCGTATTGGTTCATGCTCAAACGCAACGCAGCTAAATTATTGAGCGTTTGTGCTACATCTTGATTATAAACCAAGGGATTGGTTTGAGCTAAGCTTCTCCTTAGCCTCAAGGCCTCAATATGATAAGTTTCCGATTTATCGAAATGTTTGCTGTTTTTTTGTAGAACTGCCAGATTGTTAAGCGTGGTGGCCAGATTAGGGGTATATGCCTGGGGATCGGCTTTCGCGAGCGCAGTAAAGATCGCAAGCGACTCCATGTAGTTGGCTTCCGCTTTGTCGTATTGATTCATGTTAAACTGTAATCCTGCTAATAGATTAAGCGTGGTAGCTAAATGGGGGCTATAAGCCTGAGAATTAGTCTTGACTAACTCTCTTCGGATAGCTAGGGCTTCGTTGAAGTTTGCTTCAGCTGTCTCATATTGATTCATATCTTTTTGTAAATCTGCCAGATTGTTTAAAACCTTTGATCTGTTGTACTGAGTTTTAGCCAGAAGAAGTGTTTTTTGATACCAATCAAGTCCTTTGTTGAACTGTTTCTGCTTTTTCAGATAATCTGCAAAAGTTAATAAATTGTCGAAATCAAGGGTGTCAGCCATTATTGCATTCTTATAAGTCGTCTCAGCATCGGTAAAACGGAATTCAGTTTTGTACAATTCAGCCTGAAACATCATTTTCTTAATATTCTGTCGAATCACGCTGTCGGATTGGCTTTGCATTTCCAGTCCTTCTGATTCCATGTTTTTCCCTTTTATTTTCTGTTGTTTCGCCTTTGCAATTTCAGCTTCCGAATTTACAGTCTCCAATATCCCTATTGCCTCTTCTATATTCCCAAGTTTAAACGATTCAAAAGCCTTTGCATGGATTGTTGAGCAATCATCAAAGTTTTCATGAGCAAATTTATCGGCCAGTTCCTCCAGCTGTTTTTGTTGGTTTTTAAATTGTTTAGACAGAGTTTTGGCTTGTTCGCCAAAGGATCCTGCATCTATCTGTGCTTTATCTCTTTGGGCCTGTAAAGCTGTGATCCGGGCTTCATATCCTTTTGTGAGTCCGGCTAAAGAGATATTATAATACTTAAGTGTATTTTGTGCAATCGAACCTTCGGCGCACATAATTATTTTTGTCCTGTAGTTTAAATTGTTCGAAATAAGCCAGTTATTCACTACATCTTTATTTACGATTTCGTAACCTTTCTTTGAAACTTCAACAACGATTATCGGATCGCCTGTTTTTTTTGATGTAAAACCTAATTGAAATAATCCTCCGTTATCCGAAACTTCAGGCTCTGTTCCCAACACTTTGATCTGTACACCTGAAATGGGCTTGTTGCCGCTATTCTGCTCTGTAATAATGCCTTTCACCAGGGTTTGTGCCTGAAGCAAAAATGGAATTGAAAGCAACAGAAGAAATTGAATTTTTTTCATGAGCAGAATGTTAAGTATTGTTATTGATACCGTTATGGCATAAAAAACTCATTTGTATTTATTGCGTTCAGATTGCTTGTTCTTGCTTTACCCGATCTATTCAGGCCAATGCTGCC
>CAIPFN010000161.1 GCA_903864265.1 uncultured Bacteroidales bacterium
AGATACCGGATTTCAATTTCATGGAAAAGTCAATTGAGCAGGTATAAAAGAACCGGAGTATGAAACTGACTTTACTTTCAACTTAATCGTTTTAAGATAAAACGTAATATCTCTTTAGCACATCAAAATAATATTCTGCCCGCATGCAACCTTAGGGCTACAATTGAATCGCCCATTCCCGTTAAGTCCTGAAACCGGGGCAACAGACCAGGGATGCCGGGCTTATGCTGTTTGGTTTTCCACCTGGAATTTCCGGGCATGCACGTATTCAAACAGATTATCATATAATTTTATTATCCCCCATATAATCCTACTTTTACTGAAATTTATACCTCATGGCCGCTACCCGCCTGAAACAATTCCTGCTTTTACCTTTGCTTCTGATTTATCATTTAACCTGTTCAGTGGCCCAGGAAAGCGACTCAGGGTGTAAGGTCCTGGTAAAAGAAATTTCAGGTTCTTATAAAGGTTCGTGCCACGACGGACTGGCTGATGGCAAAGGATTTGCCAGTGGCGAAGACACTTATTCGGGCAATTTCCGGAACGGTTTACCCGATGGCAAAGGTGTATATACCTATAAAAACGGGAATGTTTTTTCGGGCTTCTGGAATAAAGGGATTAGAAACGGGAAAGGGAAATATACTTATTTTGTGAAGGCAAAGCCAACTGTGGTTACCGGCTACTGGAAAAACGGCGACTATTACGGAAAAAGTAAGCCCGACGACGAATTTAGGGTGAACGTGAGCGGTATAGAAGACTATTCCATCGTGAAGACAGCTGAAAACGTTAATCTCGTGGAAATAACGTTCGAAAAAGACCTGAAAAAATTTATCCCTGAATTTATCAAAATTGAGGTTTCTTCGGGGCATCATCTTGAACAACCTGCGAAGATTCTGATCCGGGATTATACATTTCCCATGACATGTTCGCTGCAGTTCAGCATACCTGTATTCGGCCAGATGAAACTGTGCAATTTCACATTCACTATTTTAAAACCCGGTAAATACGAGGTGTTGATTATGAGTCCGCTTTAAGGTAGCTGTAGACCGGCTTTCTGTCGCTTCATGCTGAAATCGCAGCCAAAACGGCCACAAGTTCTACTCCTGAATAAGCTTTTCCCTTTCCGGGGCATTTGCATCAGCATACTCGAGGCACTGATGCATAAATGCCTGCAGGCGCGAATCTATATTGGTGGTTTCCTGTCCGTCGTAGGCAATATTCTCCCAGGGGATATTATGATGATCCTTCCTGAAATCGTTGCTCAGCGAAGCCACCAGGGTTCCCGGCATACAGGTGAAAGGCATGATATAAATAATTCCGGATATATGGGTCTGCACCAGCCCCCCGGCCGTACCGAAGGCGGCAATAGGGTCCCCGTCGTAATCTTTATCAATATAGGGTGCGCTGCGTTTAATCATCTCGTCGAGTTCGATTTCGCGCTCCATTTCCACGAAGTCTTTAACCGGATTTTTCAGCTTGTTGCCGGTATAATGCTGCCCCCACTGCTGTATCTTCGATTTGAAAAGCCCTTTAATATTGCCCTTCCATAAACTGTCGCGCCAATAGCGGTACGACGAATAAATCATCCATTCGCCAAAAGGAGCCATGATGGTTTCGGCACCCAGGGCTTCCAGCTTTTCCACCAGGAAGCCACTGCAATAGGGATTGTCGCGCATAAAAGTTTCGCCTACAATGGCCACAACCGGTTTGCGTTTGCCTTCCTCCACATCGAGCTTACTGAAAGCCCGGCCTGCATTTTCGAGGGTTTTGGGTAAGGCGCCGGATCCGTTTTCGATGGATTCAATTACCTTATCCAGCCATAGCCGGTACAGTTCGTTGGCAGAACCTTTCACCTTTTCGTAGGGCCTCTTTTCCTGTACCATCTTCTTGAGCAGATCGGTAGCCACTATGCCTTTCCAGGCATTCAGCCTGAATTTGCCCGATTTGCCCGGCGCTATTTCGGCATAGGAATTATCGTTGGTAGGAGTAAGGATTTCGGCTTCGAAATACCCCAGACGGTCGAAAATAATACGATGAAGTTTATTGTACTCACCAAAACGGCAGGGGCCGTTATGGTCGGGCATAAAAAAAGTCATTTTCGAAGGATCAGCGCCCGGTTCCTGCAACTTCCGGACGAAACTTCCCAGGGTGGCAATAAAGGGGAAACACTCCTGCCCGTTAGTGAGTTTCCGGGCTATTTCGATATCGCGGGCATCGGGCATGGGCAGAACTTCCGCCTGAATGCCGCAGAGCCTGGCTGATGCTGCCAGAGCATGAATGGTATCGCGGGCATAGGGGAGATACAAGGTACGTCCTTCCACCTTATTAAGCGTGTTGTGAACATACCTGGGTTCCATAGCCTGCGATCCGCTCACCTTCAGATAGCCTTCGAGGCTGTCGAAAAAGGCTTCCAGGCGGGTCAGCAGGCCCGCGTCGGCGCTGTGTTCATCCACCTCGAGGTGCAGGTAGGGTTTGCCTTTCATTTCATCCCGCACATAATGAGTCAGGAACGAATCGGGCCCGCAGCGGAAATTCCCCAGGAACACGCCAAAGAGCCTGTCGTCATTGCGGATCAGCCGACTGCCAGCCAGAATCTTCTGGCCATTGGGCCAGTACATCATATTATAATCCTTGAAGATGCCATCCACGTTCAGGGGCAGGAAGTCCAGTGGAATCGGAATAGTATCGAGACTGATCAGTTTTTCGACTAACCTGAGATTTAAGGCCGGATCGCCGGTATTGTAGGGCCGCCCAAGCAGCACCATGGCTTTTTTGCCGGCAGGCAGGTTTTCGAGTACTTCGCGGCCTTTAGACTGGAGCACCGCTTCAAATGCGGATTGCTGCAGGTCGGCATATTGAATGGCTTTAATAGTTTTAGCCTTGCCCATACCGAATTTATCCTTCATATAGTTGGCAAGTTCCCCGTTCAACACCCTGCCGAAATACCTGAAGTGCAGGGTGGGGGTCAGGAACTTCTCCCTGATAGCCGGATCATTGAAGGCGCTGCGAAGCATAAAAGGGTACGATTGTATCCAGGGGCAGTTGGGATTATTGGTAGGATTGGTTTTACTTCCTTTTGAATTAACGATAAAAGGAAGAAAAACATAATCCACCTTTTTCTCCAGCAGGTTTTGTACATGACCGTGGATGAGTTCCACAGGGAAACAGGTTTCGGCCACCATGATTTCGAGTGATTTTTTAGTAAGCTGATAATCCGTCGGATCGGAGAGTACCACCCTGAAATCGAGTTCCTTGAAATAGGTACGCCAGAAAGGGAACTGCTGCCAGAATACCATCAGGGCCCGGGGAATTCCGACGCTTATCCGGTTATCGGGTGCTTCTTCCCGGTAATCGCCCATCAGATATTTTAATCTTGCTTCGAAATGGTTCGGAATATCCTTCCCTTTTCCCTTGCGGTCGTCAACTTCGTACAACTCGCATCGGCCGCCATAGAAGAGTGCTTTCTTTTCACCTGCCACTCTCACCTTTTGTATCTCACAATGGTTGGTACACGATTTACAGGTAAAACTGTCGATGGTAAAAGGCAAATCGCTGATATGAAAACCTTTGAAACGGGATTTCTGCCCCCCGGCCATGGCTCTTTCAGCCAGTATAGCGACCCCGATGGCACCGGTTACATCAAAATGCGGGGGGATAATCATGGGCTTACCTGTAATCATTTCGAAAGCCGCCACTACCGACTTATTGTTGGTAACACCTCCCTGGAAGAATATTTTATTCCCTATGGGCTTGTCGCCCACTACTTTCTGTATATAATTCTGTACAATGGAATATGCCAGTCCGCCCACCAGGTTATCCTTATCGGCACCCCTTTGCTGATGTGAATTCAGATCCGATTCCATAAATACCGTACAGCGGTCGCCCAGGCAAACCGGTTTCAAAGCCGAAAGAGCGAGGTTTTCAAATTCCTCAATGATATTGATATTCAGCTTCTCTGACTGTTCTTCGAGGAAGGATCCGGTACCAGCGGCACACACCTTATTCATCTCAAAATCGACAATCACACCATCATGTATGGAAATATATTTCGAATCCTGTCCACCGATTTCGAAAATAGTATCTACAGTCGGGTCGTAATCGATGGCCGCTGTAGCCTGGGCGGTGATTTCGTTGCGGATGACGTCGGCACCTATAAAATCACCGATCAGGTACCTGCCCGAACCGGTTGACCCAGCCGCCACCACTTCAACCTGATGGCCTATTTCATCAAATATTTCCTTCAGCCCCCGCTGAACCGCGTTAAGGGGCTTACTGGCCGTTGGAAGGTACCGGCGCGCCACCACCTTGTGATCCGCATCAATCAGCACCACATTGGTGCTGAGCGAACCTATATCCACCCCCAGGGAAACTTTAATTTTCCCGGAATGGTTATTCCTGGCAACAACATCCTTGTTGTAGGTTGCATCTGATGGTAAAAGTTGATCGTGAAA
>CAIPFN010000162.1 GCA_903864265.1 uncultured Bacteroidales bacterium
CTTTCTGGTTGTTCACCATATACACATTGCTTACAATCTCCACATGCGCTATCTGCCCGGCTGAGGTTTCGAGCGGCAGGTCTTCGTAACGGATGTATTCTTTCTGCTGCAGCTTCAGGAAATTATCCTTGTTGGCAACTATGTCTTTAAAATGGCCGACATCCCATATTGATTTCCCCAGGTACTCCTGGTGTGAGTATCCCAGCATTTCGGTCATAAACGGGTTTACGTCCACTATCATTCCGGTTTCCGCATCCAGGATCAGAATTCCATCTTTTGCCGATTCAAACAGGCGGCGATAGCGCATTTCGGAAGCGGCAAAATTTTCCTCCCCCCTCACGCGCTGGGTAATATCGCGTATTGTTTTTGAAACCCCTGTAACCTTTCCTTTACTATCTTTGATTGGAGAAACCGTAAGTGAAACAGGGAATTTCTCACCGTTTTTTTTCATTCTTACTGTTTCGTAATGCTGAACCGTTTCACCGCCCTTTATCTTATCAAGAATAATCTTTTCATCCTTGGTATTTTCCGTAGGGATGATCATCAGAATATTTTTTCCTATAGCTTCCTCGGCTTTGTAGCCAAACAATTTTTCGGCTGCATGGTTCCAGCTTTCGATGGTTCCTTCCAGCGATTTGCTCACAATGGCATCTTCCGACGATTGCACGATGGAAGCCAGATGCCGCGAAGATTCGTACTGAACTGCAATTTCATTATTGGCAATGATTAATTCGGCTGTCCGCAGCTCCACTTTGTCTTCGAGCTCGACGTTGAATGTGGCAAGCTGATTGTTTTTAAGCTCAATTTCGTGGCTTTGCTTTTCGATGTTCAGGTATGCATTTTTTAATTCGGCCAGGGTAAGCAGCAATAGTTGTTCGTCGGCAACAGTTTGTGTTGCTTCCTCTTTTTTTAATAAAATATTGGCTTCGCTCACAAAGGTTTTTATCGGGCGTATAATGTTTTTCGAAAGGTACCATATGAAGAATACCACCAAAATGCAGGAAACGAAAAGCATGATAATTGATATACGCGTTGAATTGTCTTCGGCTTTTACAACTTCTTTGAACGTATTTTTGGCTTTGTTTTCCGCAAAATCGGAGATTATATTGAGGGAATAAACCAGGCTGTCGAATTTTACAATTATACTATTTTTTATGAGGAATTGAACGCTGTCGGTTTTGTCATCCTTTTTCAGCTGATACAGTTTGTCGCAGCTGTTTTCCCATGCTGTGTAAATGGCTATTGCACTGTCGACCGAGGCTTTGTTGCCCAGGTATTGCCGTGAAACAATCTTGAAACTTTTTAGTATGAATTTATCTTTCCGGTCTATTATGGCTTTCAGGCTGTCGAGCTGGCGGTCGTTATCTGTGAACCTGATATTTCTGGCAAGGTTTTCGTTCAGGTAAATTTCGGTTTTCATTTCCCTTATAGTGTTGCTCACCTGGAATGGGTGCTCGTAAAGAGTCCGTGTATGCTTGCTGATGGAGTTCAGTTGCACAAATAAGTATATTGATACCAGTAGCATGACGGAAAACACCGCGGCAAAGGCCAGGCGGATCTTTGCCTGAATATTGAATCTTATCATAACCGGGGAAGTTTAACCAGCGAGAGCCAGAAATCTTCAATCGATCGTACCACGTCGAAGAATTGATTCAGGTCAATTGGCTTGATTAAAAAACAATTGGCATGTAAATTATACGACCTGATAATATCCTCTTCGGCTTTGGAGATGGTAAGCACAATAACAGGTATGCTTTTCAGGCCAGGGTCGGCTTTAATTTCCGACAGTACTTCCTGCCCGTTCTTTTTTGGCAGGTTAAGGTCCAGGATGATAAGATCGGGACGCGGGGCATCGTGGTATTCATTTCTTTTGAAAAGAAAATCGGTAGCCTCTACCCCGTCGTACACAATATGAAGGTTGTTTTTTACCTTCCCGTCATTTAAGGCTTCCTGGGTAAGGCGTGCGTCGCCCGGGTTGTCTTCAATCAAAAGAATTTCAACGAATTTCAGGTTTTCCATGATTCAGATTTTAATTTTGCCACAGATTCAGATTTTAAGGTTGCCACAGATTCACAGATCAAGATTTAAGGGTTCGCCACAGATTACCTTCGGTGAGATCGCTTCGCTAAGTTCA
>CAIPFN010000163.1 GCA_903864265.1 uncultured Bacteroidales bacterium
ATAATCAAAGTTATGATCATGAAAAGCTCCGAATGTTATATTATTTTAAAAAAATGTTACATAATTCATACTCTGCAAAACAAGTTGTATTTATAGATTTTGGCAGCACCAACAACACAGAAAATACTCATTTGTAAATCAAGGCAAGGGCTGGTTCTGCTTACTGGAAAAGGCAAGCTTCCCAACCGGCTGCTTGGATATGAATAAAAATCAAGTAATTACTTATTCTTACAAAGTATTGCTAAACAAATACATGCCACTGATGATACCGGTTTCGAAAGTGGGGGTTAGATCAATTCGGTCATGTTTAAAAATAAACCATCTAAAAAAGTTGAAAAGCTGTGTTAATCAGTTAAATCAATAGTAAAAAGGACGTATTGAGGGATGAATCATCACAAAACCAAAAACCCTGATTTTTAATTAATATTTTTTAACACAGTGAAGATTATCTGTTTGATTATTTTTGTGCTGTAACTTTCAATTTAGTTAAACTGTAAAAATGGGAATATTACTCGAAGGCCTTTTCTTTTCGCCAACAGAATGGCTGCTCATATTTGGTGTTGTAGTACTGATGTCCGGGGGTAAAAAAATCCCGGAAGTCATGAAAGGGCTCGGCTCGGGAATCAAAAACTTCAAACAGGCAATGAAGGACGATGAGGCAGAGAACAAGCCCATAGATACTCCAGCAAATCTTACAGCTGGGAATTCTTCAGGCAATTCAAAAGAAGGCACAACTTCTGAACAGTCCGAACCAAAAAGCAGAACAAAAAGCTGAATTTTCACTTAAGCTACACTACCGCCAGCAGAAGAAGGCTAACCTTTAATTGAAAGCCCTCATTCCTTCGATGCGCCTGTATCGGCTCCTTTTTCTGTTTTAGTGATCTTTTTCGAAAGAAATCCGGCAAGCAATGGCCCTAGGCCTGAAGTTCCATCATTACTGGTAACCAATGTATCAGGAACGATTTTTACATTTCCTCCGGCTATTTTTTCGGCAACCTGAACGGCAATTACGCCTTCCTGTCCTATGGCCTGCTTTTGTTTTTCATAGGCTTCGGCTGTGGCGCTGCCTTTTGCTTCAATCGCAACGCCTTCCGCTTTTCCCATCGCCTCAATCCCTTTAGCTTCTCCTTCTTTTTTCAACCTGATGGATTCACCTTCGCCTTCAGCAAGGAGGATGGCTTTCTTTTTCATATTGTCGGCCACTTTCACATCAATTTCAGAAGTCACCAGCAGGGGTTGCATATTAGCTTCTGCAGTTGTTTTTTCCATCGAGATACGCGACTGCTGCGCCTTTTGCTGTTCGGCATACATAGCCTGCTGCTGCTGCGCGATAATACGCTCGGTCTGCGTTTTCATCAGGTCTTCAGGTAGTTGGATCTGGCAAATCAATACGCTGACGAGTTCCACATGGTATTTTTCAAGTTCTTTCCGGGTCCTGTCTTCCGCTTTTTGCTGTTCTTCGTGCCGGTTCTGCATGAAGTTCATGGCTGAAGTGGCTGATGCCTGGTTCCGGAAACTGGAATCGATCATAGGATGGATCACATGGTCGACCAGGTTTTGTATGGAGCCGATTTTTGCGACCATATAAGGAGCCTGGTCGGGGCGGACGCGGATAACAACTTTTACCGAAACATTAATGGCAAATCCATCGTGCGATACTACCGTCAACGGATCGAAACGGGTTTCGGTGGAGTCGTCCCAATCGATGGTAATATTGGTGGTATCGACAATATAAGCAATATAAGCCCTGCGGTTAAGGTAATAAATACCCGGCCCGGCTACTTCCTGTTGAATTCCCCTGAATCCCTTGGGCACAACATAGCGTTCAATACCAACATCAACCCTGGTATCCACGGGTTTAGTGTCAGCGGTAGTGATATCACCTAGCTCTTTTTCGGACTTTGCAACCGCTCCGGTTATTTGGGAAACCTGTTTTGGTTCGGCACCCACATTGGAAACCACCACGGCAACCTGGCCGCGTTCAACTACCGCCACATCGTCCAGCTCAACGCTGAACATAAGAGGGTTGATATAATAAGTTCCCGGTTTCAGAACGTCGAATTGCGGCCCGCGTTGGCCGCCATTCTCGAGAAATTTTGTAACATCCTGGAAATTATTATGCCCTTCGATTGGCTTGGCAACATATTCGGTTTCGGGCAACGGCTGTCCGTCCCGGGCTACTACAATACCGATTTTTTTATCGGGAATCATGATGGTGTCCTTGATTTCAACGCGGAACAGGGCCGTATTGATACGGTATTTCCCGGGCAATAGGATTGAGGTCTGAGGTCCTTTTTCCCCGCCTTTGTTCAGGAAAGCTTCCCCGTCCTCAAAATCGCTGTGATCGCTGATCGCTTTTGCCAGCAGGCGTCCACCACTGATAGGCTTTCCGTCCTGTGAAGTTACAACGCCTACCTGTCCTTTTTCGACAACAGTTATAGGCACAGCCGTTACTTTAAACAAACGTGTATTGATACGGAAATTTCCCGGGGGCAGCGTTTTTATCTGAGGGCCTTTTTCCCCTCCGTTTCTTAAAAAAGCAGCTCCGTCCTGGAACAGATCACAATCCACCACTTTACCGAAAATACGACCTGAAGGGATGGGCTCCCCGGCAATGGATTCGACAATGCCTATCTCGTTTTCACCTATAATAATTACTGGTTCCTTGCTGATGCTGAAAAGCAATGGGTTTATCCGGTAAATACCGGGAGGAAGAATCGGGATCTGGGGCCCCTTTTCACCCTTATTTGTCAGAAAAGCTTCTCCATCCTGGAAAAGATTGCATTCGGCAGGACTGGCAAAGAGCTTGCCCGATGGCATAGGGTTGCCATCCATGGAAATGATCATCCCAACTTCATCATTTCCTATGATGATAAATTCCTCCCTTCTTCTCTTGTAGATAAAAGGGATCATAAAATACAAGCCCGGGCCTTTGGTCCTGGCCTGAACACCAATTTCGCTGCTCATGGCAAAAACCCTGTCTTTCGGCATTTGCTTTCCGAACCAGCGACGTTCGAGAACTTTGATTTCTTTTCCTCCAACAATCAAAATGGAGCTTAAAACCGTGATCAGCAAAAGGATTGCAACAAACGCGGTTAAAAATAGGGTAAATGTAAATCCTGCCATTTCACAAATATTTAAACAGTCAAAAGTAATAAAAGCGCGAATTGAAAAACTAAAATAATTGAAATTTTTCAGATGATTTTTTCTTCAGAATCACTTTGAAATTCAGGCTTTGATGCAGTTTCGTCGCGGCTCATAACACATGCCGGCATGTAGATTAAATGCAATATGCACCCAGGAAACGCATTGAACCACCGGTTTGCATGAACTCATTATATATCCGGGGTTGAAATCAGCAGAATGTACATGAAACAAATGGGCATTAGTCAAACACAGATCGTCGGTACATTAACTCAGGCGTAGTCCCGGGTTCTATTATCATTATACACCTATACAATAAGGAGGATAAGGAAACAGAGGATTAGAGTACATTTATCACTTTAGTTTCACCAGTCAAAGGAAACGGGATCCATGGATCAGACTTTCAATAAAGGAAAACATATTGGAACACTATTCCCTGGCGGGAAGCGCAGCGCTTTTCTCCTTTACAGGTCTGTTAACTAAGATATAAATAAAATACAGGGTCATGCTTACAGTTACACTGCTTATAATTGTCAGCCAGGCCGCGTTGTTCATGCCGAAGTTTTCAGCATTGGTATGAATGATTCCTTTCCGGAATAAAAATTCAACCATCACCGACAGGAAGTTATTGGCAAAATGGGCTGTAATGGGCAACCACAGGCTTCCGCTCCAGAAAAACAGGTATCCCAGGGCCATTCCAAGTAAAAAGCGCGGAAGGAATCCATAAAACTGCAGGTGAATAGCAGAGAATATAAAAGCCGATAAAAATACGGCTACATGCACGTTTTTAGTCCAATCCTTAAAAAGTCTTGCGAGGGCTCCCCTGAAAAGAAACTCTTCCGCAAAGGCAGGTAA
>CAIPFN010000164.1 GCA_903864265.1 uncultured Bacteroidales bacterium
CCGGTTCAGCTGTTTTCCTGATTCTTTCTCCTGAAAGAAAAGAAAACGGCCTATAAGCGCGCCCGATCCGGGGCTTTACGATTTTTTAATGCCGGTTTCCCCGTAAAGCTTCTTAACGCTGCGCGAAAAACGATTTTGATTTATGTCAGATATTGAACCTTTTATTCGTAAATTTACATGAATTAAAAAGCAGTTTTTCAACTTCAGCCCTTCAATAAAAACCCGACCCGGAATATAAGGGCGAAGTTGCGAGGGGGTTACAGTTTGTTTATCCCCAAAAGGCATTTATATTATACTGATTTACTGAGCAGGCTATGAAAAAGATCTTTATTGTGCTTTCGCTGATGATAACGGCAGCCCTTGCATCGGGGCAGGTTAGTTGCGGTTTCATTGCCATGCCCGAGGAATGGCGTTTCGACGGAGATATAACCCCCTTTGGATATCTTTTGCAGATCGATAAAAAGTCGAATCCAAAGAACATCTGGCAAATCGGGATTCCTCAAAAACCAACTATTCATGCCGCTTACTCCTCACCCAATGTCATTATCACCGATACACTCAAACCCTATCCCCTGAATGATACTTCGGTATTTATTTTTAAACATATCGACATGGGAGGTTATTCAACACCCCATTCGGCTGAACTTGCCGGGTATTACAGGGTGAATTCGGATTCGCTACGCGATTTCGGAACTATGGAGATTTCGCTTAACCATGGTGCTACCTGGGTAAACTTATTAACTGACACTGCTTATTCGGCCTACTATGCCTGGCAAAGCTCAAAACCAACCCTGACCGGCAATTCCAATGGCTGGCAAAACTTCTGGGTTTTGCTGGCAGGGCTCGGCATTCCTTTCCCTGTTCAACACGGAGATACCATTCTTTTAAAATTTACTTTTATCAGCGATGGCATAGCCGAAACCCTCGACGGGCTTGCTTTTGATAACTTCCAGTTTTGCGACGGCACCGAAGGCATGAATGAAATACCCGCCAATAGCCTGATTTCTGTTTATCCAAACCCAACCACGGATTTACTTTATATCAGCAGGCACACTCCGTGCCCTATGGCATTGGTACAGGTGTATAGCTACACGGGGCAACTCCTGTACGAAGAGGATCATTTCATTTCGGGCTCCATCGATACCCGGAAGCTCAATTTGGCTAAAGGAACCTATTTTCTAAAAGTTTCGGAATCAAAAAGATATACGGTTCAACCTTTTGTGGTTGAACGCTAAGATTTACCTGCAAACAACAGCTTATACCGTCATTCACACTTAAAAACAACGGAGTATGACCGACCCTGGCGACAGTATAAATCAACTTGGTTTGAGGTTGGAAACCCTGCGGCAGCAGCAGCTTGCCTTTTCGGCCGAAATTAACGCGCTGAGCAACGAAATCAGCCGGTTAAAAAACGCCCGGGAAAATGAAGCACTTCCCGAACCTGTTCGTGACGAACCCACAAGTGACGAACCTAAAAGTCCCGAAATCGTTCAGCCGGCCACAGAAACGGTTTCCGGTCCTGAAGCGGCCCCACCCCTGTACACGCCTGCGCCCGAACCGGCCTTGCAGGAACAGCCCGTATACAGCGCCCCTGTTTTGGCCGAACCTGACCGGATAAAAGCAAACCTCGAAAAATTTATAGGCGAAAACCTGATCAATAAAATCGGCATCGCCATTACGGTAATCGGTGTTGCCATTGGAGCAAAGTACTCCATCGAACATCAGCTGATCAGTCCCCTGACCAGGATAATTCTGGGTTACCTTATGGGCCTGGGATTGCTTGCAACAGCTTTAAAACTAAAGAAGGATTACGAAAACTTTAGCGCCGTACTGATCAGCGGGGCCATGGCGATCATGTTTTTTATAACCTACGCGGCCTATAGTTTTTATGCCTTGCTCCCACAGTCAGCGGCCTTTATCCTAATGGTGCTGTTCACCGCATTTACGGTAGCCGTCGCCATAAATTACAACAGGCAGGTCATAGCCCATATAGGGCTGGTAGGCGCTTACGCCGTTCCTTTCCTGCTGAGCGAAGGCTCCGGCAAGGTGGCCGTGCTGTTCAGCTATACCGCCATTATCAATATCGGTATCCTGATCATTGCCTTTAAGAAATACTGGAAGCCACTTTACTATTCCTCTTTCATTCTGACCTGGCTGATATTCGTGATGTGGTACGATTCGAAATACGAGTCAAATGAGCATTTCACCCTGGCCCTGGTATTCCTCTCGGTTTTCTTTGCTGTTTTCTATTCGATATTCCTGGCTTACAAACTGATACAAAAGGAGAAATTCGATAAAGAAGATATTGTCATGCTCCTTGCCAATTCTTTTATTTATTACGGCTTAGGCTATTCCATTCTGTCTACCGATGCCAGAGGAGAAGGCTTCTTCGGGTTTTTTACCCTGTGTAATGCCCTGATACACTTTGTTGTAAGTGTGGTTATTTACAGGCAGAAACTGGCCGACCGCAACCTGTTTTACCTGGTGGCCGGGCTGGTGCTGGTATTTATAACCCTGGCGGTTCCGGTTCAGCTGGATGGCAACTGGGTGACCTTATTATGGGCTGGTGAAGCAGCCCTGCTGTTCGGGATTGGGCGAACAAGGGCCGTTCCGGTTTACGAAAAACTCGCCTACCCGCTTATGTTCCTGGCTTTTATCAGCCAGGCCCACGACTGGCTTACGCTGTACCCTGGTTCCGGGCCGGATGTTGCACATCTTACCCTTGTATGGAACATCAATTTCCTTTCGTCACTCATGTTTGTAGCCGCCTTTGTTTTTATAAATATACTGAATAATAACAGGAAGTATGCTTCAGCCATGTTGCCGCAAAGGCCATTCACCGCTTTGATAGCTTTTTCTGTTCCGGCCCTACTGGTCATTTCCCTGTACTTCACCTTTTTTATGGAGATTTCATCCTACTGGAACCAGGCTTATGAAGGTTCAGCCCTGAAACTCAATGCCTTTTCAGGCGGATCGCCTGTATATACCTGGAATACGGATCTGCACAGGTTTAAAATCATCTGGGAAATCATTTATTCGCTTTTATTTTTCTCCATACTGTCGTGGGTAAATATTAAAAAAATCAGGAACCTGAATCTGGGCCTGGTTAATCTGGGGATTAATGCTTTTGTGATACTGGTATTTCTGGCAGGTTTTTTTGCTCTGGGTGGCCTCAGGGACAGCTACCTGAATCACACCCTGGCCGATTTATACCAGCGAAGTGCCTTTAATATTGGAATACGCTATGTTTTATTTGCGTTTGCCGGCCTGATGCTGGCTACCACCTTCATCTACCTCAAACAGGAGTTCCTTAAGCCGGTTTCAGGGCAATTATTAATTGCCTATGATTCACTGCTATACATTTCGCTGTTGTGCATAGCCAGCAGCGAACTGATAGTGTGGATGGATATTGTGAAATCCACGCAGTCGAATAAACTGGGTTTAAGCATACTTTGGGGAATTTATGCCCTGCTGATCATTATTTTAGGCATCTGGAAAAAGAAAAAGCACCTCCGCATAGGTGCCATTGCTCTTTTTGGCATTACCCTGGTAAAACTTTTCTTCTACGACATTTCATACCTCGACACCATCTCGAAAACCATTGTGTTTGTTTCATTGGGAATACTCCTGCTGATTATTTCCTTCCTCTACAACAAGTATACACATGTTATTTCGGATGATGCTGAAGATCAGCTATCTGATTGAAAGACTGAATCCTTGCTTCGGATGCGTGCAAACAGTTCATTGTGTGATTACATGCCCTGGGGTTAAGCGGTTTAAAACAGGTAATTTTTTATTTGGTAACAGATTGAACCCCCGCATGGGGAACCAAAGTCCGTCTGAAACGAATGCCTCCGGGTGAAGGGCTTTTCGAATGAGAACCTGCTTGTTTTCCAACCTATACCGTGGGAATGATACCCTGATGAGCAATTCACAAAATAGACGGGCCGCTTTCATTTCAACTGCGATATTATTTCTAACTTTGTAGCTACCGGAAGAAGATACACGAATACCTCAAAGTAAAAGCATAACCTGCTTATGTTGATCGTTTTACGCCTGCTACCCGCCTTTTCATGGAGAAAAAGATACAGCAGGGGCAGTGCGAACAATACTGATATCAAAACATAAGGCAGGCTATACTGCCCTGTCGGGAAAACGCTGTTACAGCTTGTACCTGATTTTGTTAATGCCCCCAACAATGAAAGTGTTGTTCCCGTTGATCGAAATCAATCGGCCGCGAATCCCCCTTTAACTTTTACCTTTACCTAACCCAATATACCTGTAACTCATTTCAAATTATGGCAAACAATACGATCAACCGGGCTGCCGACAACATCCGCATTCTTTCCGCATCCATGGTCGAAAAAGCTAAATCCGGGCATCCGGGTGGTGCCATGGGCGGTGCCGATTTCATTAACATACTGTATACCGAATTCCTGAGGTGCGATCCTACGGACATGACCTGGCATATGCGCGACCGGTTTTTCCTCGATCCGGGCCATATGTCGCCTATGCTGTATTCGGTGCTGGCCCTTTCGGGAAACTATACCCTCGACGACCTGAAGAGTTTCAGGCAATGGGGCAGCGTTACCCCGGGTCATCCTGAAGTGGATGTTACCCGCGGCGTTGAAAACACTTCCGGCCCGCTGGGACAAGGTCACACCATGGCAGTAGGGGCAGCCATAGCCGAACGTTTTCTGTGTGCACGCTTCGGCGAATGGATGTCGCACAAAACGTTCACCTATATCTCCGACGGAGGCGTTCAGGAAGAGATTTCACAGGCGGCAGGCCGCATCGCCGGTTTCCTGGGTCTGAGTAACCTGATCATGTTCTACGATTCGAACGATATTCAACTTTCGACCGAGACCCATGCCGTTACCCGCGAAAACACAGCCATGAAATACGAATCCTGGGGATGGAAAGTGATTACCATTGATGGAAACGATGCCGGGCAGATACGGGCCGCCTTATCACAGGCTGTGGACGAAGCTGAAGCGCCCACGCTCATCATCGGCAAAACCATCATGGGCAAAGGGGCGGTGAAGGCCGACCTGAGCAGTTTCGAACGCAACTGCGCCACCCATGGCATGCCTTTGGGCGAATCGGGTGCCTCCTTCGATAAAAGCATTGAAAATTTAGGTGGGGATGCAGCCAATCCTTTCGTGATTTTCCCTGAAGTAGCCGGATTGTACGAAACAGCTATGGCCGCGAAGGTCAAAGAAGCTGCTGTACGCAAACAGCTTCAGCAGGAATGGGCTCAATCCCACCCTGAACTTGCCGCTAAACTTCAAATCTTCCTGTCGGGACACTTGCCTGAACTCGATTTTGCTTCCGTCGTCCAGAAAGAAGGCGTAGCCACCCGCGTAGCTTCGGCAGCCATACTTGCCTACCTGGCTCAGAATGTGGAGAACATGATCGTTTCGTCGGCCGATCTTTCGAACAGCGATAAAACCGATGGTTTCCTGAAATGCACCAAGGCCTTCAGCCGGGGCGATTTCAGCGGGGCCTTCCTGCAGGCCGGCGTGAGCGAACTCACCATGGCCGCCATCTGCAACGGGATAGCCCTTCACGGGGGAGTGTGGGCGGCCTGTGCCACCTTCTTCGTTTTCAGCGATTACATGAAACCCGCGGTTCGCCTCTCGGCACTCATGGGACTTCCTGTAAAATACATCTGGTCGCACGATGCTTTCCGCGTTGGCGAGGATGGCCCCACCCACCAGCCGGTGGAACAGGAAGCCCAGATCCGACTGATGGAACATATGAAAAATCACCACGGCCACATGAGCCTGCTGGCCCTCCGCCCTGCCGATGCCAGCGAGACCTCGGTAGCCTGGAAAATGGCTATGGAAAACACCTCCACTCCTACTGCCCTGATACTTTCGCGGCAGAATATCAACGATCTCCCCGCCCGCCAGGGATCAAGCAGGTACCAGGATGCTTTGCAATGTGAAAAAGGCGCCTATATTGTACTCGACTGCGAAGGACAACCCGATGTAGTGCTGGTAGCCAGCGGTTCCGAAGTTTCCACCCTGGTGGATGGAGCGGCTTTACTCACAGAAGGAAATACTTTGAAAGTCAGGGTTGTTTCGGTGATTTCGGAAGGCTTGTTCAGGCAGCAGGATATGCCTTATCAGCAATCTGTGATTCCTCATGATACCCCCGTTTTTGGCCTCACCGCAGGCTTACCGGTTACCCTGGCCGGCTTGGTGGGCAGCAAAGGCAGCATTTGGGGACTTGATCATTTTGGGTATTCGGCCCCGGCAAAAGTGCTGGATGAAAAATTCGGGTTCACGGCTCAAAATGTGGTTGCCCAGGTAACTGACTTGTTATCCGGCAACCGGTAAAAAATCCTGCGTATACCCTGATAAAACCGAATCTGCCGGAACAGCATTTATTTTCCCTGAAACAGTACAACGGAAGCTCAACTTTTCATAAGTCGGGCTTCCGTTGTTGTGTCCCGCCCGAAAGTGTTTCCTAAAGAACAGGCATACCCGGTCAGCGGAATCGTACATTTCTTATCCGTAAATGTTCTGCCATCGGTAAAGCGAATATTCGCTACTTCCGGGCCTGGTTTCCCCATTGCAACAGTGGATCAGCGACTTGAAAGCTGCATGTGCTCCGTTTATAAAGTATGGTCAATATATGGACAGGAAGCAATTCCTTTGCTTTGTATAAAACTATTATCCTATTTTTACTTCCGTAAAATGCAATAAAACAGGGTTAAACTGTTCAATGTTATCCCCTTTTCATCAGTTCCATGCCTTGATTATCACGAGAATAGCAAAACCTTCACTGCAGTGTGGACAATACGAATAAAGACGGATCTGTAAAAGACCCGGAATGGATTACCCACTTTCCTTTCAAACAGCAAACTAAAAAATAATTGTATGTATAGGTATTTACAGGTGATGACAAAATATGCCAGTTTCAGTGGCAGGGCACGAAGAAGGGAATTCTGGATGTTTGCCATCCTTAACTTGTTATTACTGACTATTGCCATGATTAGTGACGGGATATTGGGCATAACTTTTAGCATTTCAATGGGTTACCAGACCATAAATTTACCCTTGGGATACATTTCCCTGCTGTTTGCTTTAGTGGTCACAATTCCAACCCTGTCAGTCACTGTCAGGCGGATTCACGACCTGGGGAAAAGCGGTTGGAGTCTTCTGATGCTGTTCATCCCCTTGCTGGGAATAATATGGTTTCTCGACATGATGACCACGGAAAGTGCTTCCGGTAACAACAGTTATGGAATCAATCAGCAAAACCCTGATGTGCCGGGGGAATCCGGAAACTACCAATACAACTGATAGGGAATCACATTTTAAAAATATACGTTTAGCATAAGGACTGCTTCTATTAGTTTACCGGAAAATAGTCCACCGGAGTTCCTGCAGGGTCATGTTGCTGTTATCAGTCCATTTGCCCATTATGCCCCGGAACAAAAGCTTTTTTGTCATATTCTCAACTGATTGAACACTTTCCCGGTATCGACGTTTAATACTTCCAATAATCCAATTTGACATTAAATAGGTTACACTATTCTTCGCGAAAGTCTATCCTGCCAAATTTGATCCGGCTGATTCCTTCGCCCACATCTCAGGATCTCAGGTTCATCCAAAAAGATATCATCATTAAAACCTGCTCATTTCCTGCTTTTTCAAATAAATATCCTTTCCAAACTCTAACCCAATCATGATGAAAAGAACCCTTGTGTACTCCATTGCTCTGATGAGCTTTTTAATGATGTTTGTCACTGGTTGCAAGAAAGATGAAACTGCGGCTACCGGTAATTCCATTCAAAGAAACGGCACGGTTAAATCCGCTTTACGCTTAGCCGGAATTACCACCTACGACGGCAACACTCCACCCAGCCTCGAAGGAGCTTTTTCCACGGCTCCCATGCAGATATATGATGCCAGCACCATTTTATCGCCCTATATAGGGCAGAACATGAGCACTATCTTTAAGCTTTTCAACCAGACTTCGTCAGGTGATATTTCGTTTGCCGAACAGTTCTCCGACGGCACCTATGCCGATGGCAAAGGCTGCTATATTACCGGTTCCGGTCAGAACTTTACCATCTGGATGGAAAGTAGTTTGTCCAATGGAGGTGCCACGGCTTTTGTCCTCTCGGGAACCCTGCAACAATCAACAGGCGATGTAATAAATTGCAGCACCATCACCGTTTATACCAAAGCTACCCCCAGTTATAGCGTTGGCGATTGGTATGCCGCCAGCGGCTGGCTTCAGAATATCCTGAATATAGTGCCATTGACCGGCCAGGCCATGTTCTGGACTTCGCGGACAGATGTAGGCTACATTACCGTGTATGTAAGCAATGTAAATGCCGGTACCATTACCGTACACTCACTTGGAGGACAGCCGTCCTGCGGAACTTCCGGCTTTGTAACCATAGATGAGAGCCCCGGAACATATAACTTTACTGCCACCGAAGCGAATTATAACTGGAAAGGAACCATTACCGTTACAGCAGGAGGCTGCGCGAAAATGCAGTTGAATTAGGAGCATCAGGCATTAAAACAGTGCATTAACACCATTTTGAAATTCACAGCAAAGCCTGTCCTTATCTTCGATCCTGGACAGGTTTTGCTGTTATTGCCAACAAATTTTGAGTTGAAAATTATAAAGATGTGGATTCAATAGGATGGGATGTGTTAAATGCAACACCAAATTGATATTAAGAAGTCAAAGCTTATTTAGACTAGGATTGGTCTCCAATTCAATTAAAACTTCACCACCAAGGCCAGTATTCCAAGCCCAAGGAGCACTATTCCTGTGATCCGTTTTTCGTGATGCTCCAGGAAATGGGATGTAAACGTGCGGCTTCCTTTTATTCCCAGGTAAACCAGTATCAGCATCACCAGCAGGGTAGTCAGCAGGTAAACGGCTGAAACCATAAAAATCCCCGTCCATCCCAGAGTGCCTGCCTGGAAGTAATAGGCTTCTATTTCGGCACAAGGGGTCAGAAACATAGCCAGGCTCAGGGATGTAAGTATAGCTATCCAACTGGATTTGTTCCCGCTTGCACCGGTCACCAAAGGATTTATTTCGTGATGGTGATGATGGCTGCGTACATCAAGATACAGGTATACAATTCCTAATGCAATCAGTATAGAAGGAGCTATGGTTCCTGAAACAAGCGAATAGCTTTCGGCGAGTTTATATCCAAGCAGCCCTACAATAATTCCAATCAGTATGGTACTCAGGGTGTGAGCAAAGCCGGTGATAAGGGTTGCCCATAAGGTCCGGCTCTGCGTCCATTTCCCGGTTTTTGCCACAGCAATCAAAGGCAGCCAGTGATTCGGGATCAAAGCATGAATCAGGCTCAGAATCAGGCTTCCTATAAATATCTGGTACATGGTTTCAGGGTTCTTAAAATAAGTGCATTTCTTTCTCTTCGGGTTTGCCGGCAGTTTTTCGGGAAATCCCCGTCCCTAAAGAGGGTAAAGGTACCGATTGATTATAATATGTAGTAATGCCTTCTGTTCAAACATATGGGATTGACGGTTGAATTGACGGTTGTTGGACTATTTCTCAACCAAAAAATACGTTCCTCCGTTCACTTCCCCTTCTTCTATCAGTTTCAGATCCGCCTGAGTGAACAGTTTCCGCCAGTTCCGCTTCGGCATCAGCGCGAACGACAATACATTGAGAATGGCAAAGGATGAAAGACCGGGCGAAAGCACTATCATAAGCATACGGCCTCCTGGTTTCAGTATACGCTCTATTTCCTTCAGCGCATTGAGTTTCTGATTGCCCAGGTGATCAATCATAAATGAACTTATCACCGCATCAAAACTGCCATCGGCAAAGCCTGTGCGGGTAACGTCGCCCTGCACAATTTCGACACGTTCCGTCAGCCCGGCCAGTTCCAGGTTTTTTTCGAGTAGAGTGTTGCCCCCGCCTGCAATATAGTCGGAGTTAAACAGGTCGAAAGCGGTGATGGTTCCCTTGAAAATCTTCCCTAAAGCAAGCGTTGAACGGCCTGCACCGCAACCGGCATCCAATACGCGGGTACTGCCCTCGTAGAATAAGTTTACCCAGGGCAACACTATATAACGGTTATTTTTGGGAGAGCGGATCAGCAGGTTACCGATAAAAAAGTTCAGTGAAAACAAAAACAGAAGCATTGCCGGCAGTTCCATGCTTTCAAATGCAAGGTAGATGTGAACCGAGGCAGCCAGAAATACCAGCGACATCACCCAGAAGCCATTTTGCCAGCCGATGCTCCATCCGGCATCGAAAGCAGGTGCCTTGCTCCGGTGATGGAATTCTTTCAGCCGCAGGGTAATCCGCTCAGGCAATACCACCGCGACCGACAAGGACAGCACCAGCAATATAACTATGTGAATCAGCACCACACCCAGCGTGATACCGGCAACCCATTTCAGGGCCGGTATCAGGACCAGGATCAGGACCGAGACCACAATACCGATTACGGCAACTAATTTTGAATGACCCATTACTGATAACCAGGGACGATTTTTCATACTTTACTCCTCCATTATTGATTAAATGATTTCCCCTTCGAATCGTTCAAAGGGTGATTCCAATCAGGAAAGAGGTTATGCGGGTTTAACGGGGATAAACACCTGTCGTTGAATGCTCTCGTAGGGTTTCTTTGCCGGGTTTTCTGCAAATAATTCAAACCCCGTTATTTCGGCTATCTGGTAACCTGATTCATCCAGCCATCCATGTCTGAACGCGACCAGGTTATTAAATACAGCTCGTATGCTCCCTTTCATGGAGAAGGAGGCATACCTGCCGGCCGGAATAAGGGTGATGGCGGCTTCTTTATGTAGCGAAACATCCTCAGCCACGGTAATACAGGCCCTGTATCTGCACTTACCATATTCGGTAAAGAACGGCATATCCAGCAAAACGCCTATATATTGCGTCTCCTTATTGATCAGATCCCGAGGTTCAGCCCAGCGGGTGAGCGCTTTAAAACTGTTCGCAATGGCATCTTCATCACCCAGGTGAGAATCGACGAAAGCAACTTTCAAAGAACGCAGGGTCTTAATTTCAATATTCATTCCCGATAAACCTGAAACCTCTTCCTCGTTCGGATTCAGGCTCCAAAATTCCGAAGGATCGGGCATAAAAGATTTGCCTTTATTGGGTTTCGATGTGCCAATCCTGCTGATTTCATCAAATGAGAGCCTACGGAATGCTTCGGGCGTAATACTGAAATATTTTTTAAATGCCCTGATAAATGTGGACGGGGAGGAAAATCCACATTGCAAAGCAGCTTCCTGTACACTCAGTTCAGGGTAGAGGATCAGATAATGAGCGATCCGTTCGAGACGGAGACGCATAATGTATTGCTTCGGCGTTTCACCTACATAAACTGAAAATACCTTTTGGAAATGGAAAGGAGAAAAACAGGCAATGGCCGAAAGCCGGTCGAGTGAAACATCCTCCGAAAGATTTTCCTGTATAAAAGCCAGCACCTTCCTGATGCGCAGATAGGAATCCTTTTCTTTATGGTTTTCGGGTAGCTGATGCATGAAGGTGAAGGATGCTTATGTTAAGATTATGGTTCATGTGAGGGTTGGATGTGTTAATCCGGGACAAACCTGTCCTCTATTTCAACCCCTTTGTTTCAGACTTTTATTCCTATACTGCAAGTAAGCTGACTGCAAGGCTCGTTTTCGAACCCCCGTTCAGCTTACTTCCCGGCCATTGCCCTGATATCCTTAACTTCCAGTATATTTTTCCCCGATCCGGTCAGGGCGCAGTTGATCATGGCCTGGCCTACTTCGCTGAGAGTCCCCATAAAGCCGGGAAATACGGGGCGTAATACCGGGTAAAGCCAGGCGAAATATTTGTAATAGGGCAATACATTCTTCAGGCCTTTGGTTGCCCGCATAAAACCGGGCCGGAAGGCATAAACCGCCTTAAAGGGGAGTTTCATCAGGTCATTCTCCGTTTTGCCTTTCACCCTGGCCCACATCAGCTTTCCTTTTTCACTGCTGTCGGTGCCCGAACCGGATACATAGCAGAACACCATGCCGGGATTTTGCCGGCTGAGAATCCCTGCTATGTGCAGGGTTAAGGTGTAGGTAACTTTGTAATATTCCGGCTCCTTCATTCCCACCGACGAAACGCCCAGGCAGAAGAAACAGGCATTATAGCCCGTGAGTTGTTTTTGTATGCCTGAGAAATCAAAGAAATTGGCATGAATAATTTCTTTCAGTTTAGGATGGCTAACTCCGCAGGGCTTTCTGTTGATGACCAGCACGGCTTCCACATCGGGATGATTGAGGCATTCGTGCAGAACGCCTTCACCAACCATTCCGGTTGCACCCGTTACTATTGCTCTTATTTTATTGGTTTCCATAACTTTAAGTATAATGTGAGCTTCGTATGACCTCTGTATTAAGATTGCTTTGAGCTGAATTTATTCATTACTATAAACATATGTATGCAAAGATAAGTTGTTCCACCCAGCACTTTATCATGATTTATCTTAGATATGAAAACCATTTTCTGTAAGAAGATTGATTCTAAATCTATTGGCCATTCAAACCAAACCCGTTTTAATTGGTTTCACAAGAGTAAATCATCTCATAATCATGCAGGAACAAATAACGCTTACCACCCCGGCCCTTTTATTTTCGGCCATTTCGCTTATATTGCTGGCTTATACCAACAGGTTTTTAGGCTATGCCACCCTGATACGCAGTCTGCACGAAAAATTCAAGCTCAATCCGAATGAAGTCTTGAAAGGACAGATTATCAACATCCGCAGGCGGCTTTACCTGACCAAAAACATGCAGTTTATGGGTGTCAGCAGCCTGTTCCTCTGCGTGGGAACCATGTTCCTGATCTTTGTGGGCGAACAATCGGTTGCGGTTTGGGTATTCGGAGTAGCGCTGATTATGATGATTGCTTCGCTGGGCATATCAATCTATGAAATCCAGATTTCGGTCAAAGCCCTGGACCTCCACCTGAGCGACATGGAGCAGGATGAGTCAGCTGAAAAGAATAGCCCTTCCTAATCATGAACTCCCCATCGCCCGTTGATTTGCCAAACAACTCAACCCGCTAAAATTAAAGGAAACGGCATCCTTGTAATTTATGAATTTAAAGTGAAGCCCGGGAATTAAAGCCGGGAATAGAATTGTTAAAAAATTCCCTCGTTTCCGGCAAAGGATTGTTTTAACGGTTTCTTCCTTCATGGATAATCCGGCCTTGACGGGGAGTAAGGTAAACCTATCGAAAAGCGGATAAATTTATTTCTTTGCCCGGTTTCCTCATCTGCAGTCTCTATTCGTCCATTTACCCTACTTTTGGCAAAAGGAAATCATTGCGTATTCTGCCTTGAAAAACAGTTCATCCTTTAAATCATCTCAAACAAGAATATCCATCATGTCAAAACTATTTTCACCCCTCATTATCAAAGATATCAAACTCAGAAACAGGGTTGTTATTTCGCCTATGTGCCAGTATTCGGCTATTAATGGTTTTGCAACCGACTGGCATTTAGTGCACTATGGCAGCCGGGCTGTGGGCGGGGCCTCGCTCATCATACAGGAAGCCACAGCCGTTTCGGCCGAAGGCCGTATTTCACCTGAAGACCTGGGCTTATACCAGGACGAACAGATCGAAAAACTGCAGCGTATTACCTCATTTATTCATCAGCAAGGGGCGGTGGCTGGCATACAGCTGGCGCATGCCGGCCGCAAAGCATCTTGTGCCAGTGCCTGGAACGGGGGGAAACAAATTAGTACCCTTGAAGGTGGCTGGGCTACGGTTGCTCCGTCGGAACTGGCTTTTAACCCGGATGATGAAGCCCCTCAGGCCCTGGATATGGCTGGAATTCAAAAAGTAATCAATGATTTTAAACTGGCTGCACAACGCGCCCTTCAAGCCGGGTATAAAGTAATAGAAATCCATGCGGCTCACGGCTACCTGGTTCACCAGTTCCTTTCGCCTTTAAGCAACCTGCGAACCGACAGCTATGGCGGCCGTTTCGAAAACAGGATACGCCTGCTGCTCGATATTGTAAAATCTATCAAAACCGTATGGCCACAAAATCTGCCCTTGTTTGTGCGTATTTCGGCAACCGATTGGGCCGAAGGCGGCTGGAACCTTACGGAAGCCATACAGCTTTCAGCCCTGCTGAAAGCCGAAGGAGTTGATTTAATCGACTGCTCCTCGGGCGGATTGGTAAATTATGCCAAAATTCCGCTTGCCCCGGGCTACCAGGTGGGTTTTGCGGAGCGAATCAAAAAGGAGACAGGCCTGTTAACAGGTGCGGTGGGCCTGATAACCGATGCACCACAGGCAGAAAACATACTGCTGAATGAGCAGGCCGACCTCATCATTATCGGCAGGGCCTCGCTGCGAGATCCCTATTTTTCATTGCACACTGCTCAAACAACAGGGGATAATGTGGAATGGCCATTGCCCTATCTGAGAGCCAAATGATGAATCCCACACAGGGAGAAAGCCAGGTATTACCGGAATAATTCCGTGAAAAAGGCCTTTCTCATTCAGCTGTTCACAGCAGTCATTCGGTTAGTGCCCTTTACTGGCCCGGCTTCGGTTTTTCAACAGGCCAGCCCGCTACTACGGGTTTTTACCTTTTGGATTGTAAAGACAGGCACTTAATAAGATTTTTGCTACTTTTAAGCTGACTTTGGATTGCCGTAATATGGTCAAAAATGCAATCGGGTAAAGCTCAATGTAACCTCAAAAAGAATCTATTCACGCAATGAAAGAATACTCCGCCATTATTATTGATGATGAGAAAAATATACGTGAAGCGTTATCAATATTACTAAAACAATATTGCCCCGAAATTCATGTTTGCGGAATTGCCGGCTCCGCACAGGAAGGAAGGAACCTTCTGGAAAGCAACAAGGTGGATTTTATTTTCCTCGACATATCCATGCCCAAAGAGGATGGATTTGCCTTTCTTCGTTCCATCCCCGACAATACTTACGGGGTCATATTTGCCACAGCCTACCAGGAGCATGCCTTACGCGCGCTGAAGGCTCATGCCGTTGATTATCTCCTGAAGCCGGTGAATCCCTTCGAACTGCAGGAAGCGGTGAAAAATGCAATTCACAATCATGAACTTCGCCGGAGCCACTCGGAAATAAGGGAGGTATATCATCAGTCGCTGACAAATATGAACGAGCAGCTGCAATCCAAAAACAGTCAGCTTACCAGGCTCACTATTCCTGAGCTGTTGGGATTCAGGCTGGTGAACGTTGCCGACCTGATGTACCTGCAGGCCGATGACAATTATACGATACTTTGGCTAAGCGGTGATCTGAAGATCATTTCGACCCGGACGCTGGGGGAATTCGAAAGGATACTGGAGGGCCCCGAGTTCTGCCGCATTCATAAGTCCACAATGATTAATCTATGTTTTCTGCAAGGGTACTCCAGTTTCCAGGGTAACTTTGCCGAGTTAAAAAATGGTTCCCGCCTGGATATCTCGAGGCGAAAACTCCCCGAATTTCGTGAAAAGGTGAAACACTATTCCATTTCAATTGATTAATTTGAGAACTGTTTTATTCTTCCTGATTGCATTCCTCCCCGGGTTTTGGACCAGCATATCTGCCCAAAACCCTTACATACAGCATTATACCACTTCAAGTGGATTGCCCACAAATACCATCTACCAGATTTACCAGGATAGCCATAAATTTATCTGGTTCACCTCCGATGCCGGGGTGGTAAAATTCGACGGTTCCAGTTTTACCACCTACCGCAAAAAAGACGGCCTGAGCAGCAATGATATTGTGCGTATAAAAGAAGATTCAAAGGGAAGGATATGGCTATTCAATTACAATGGATCCGTCAATTTTATATACAAGAATAAGGTCTTTAACAATAAAAATACTCCATACCTGAACTTTTTAATGGGTAAGGGTTTTGTTTTTGATTTTTATACTGATTTCAGTCAGACTATCCATTTCTACACCTGGCAGAGAGAGGTCTTCTCGCTCGACACCGCTAACCGGGTATCAAAGAATCTGCTCTTTAATGCCATTACTCCCGAGCTGTATCCTATCAGGAACTATATTCCTATAATTAAGGTTTTATATTTAAGCAAAGCCCCTGCGGATGAATGGATTATCTGGACGAGCATAGGTGCTTTCAAACAGGATTTGCAGCAGAAAAGAAAAATCATCATTCTTGATTCTACGCTGCACTGCAGGGCCGTTTTCCCGGCCCAAAACAAAACTTTATATATCATCACCTTCTATAATCAGCTCTTGAAAGTCACCGGCCGTTTACGCAGGGAGAAAATCCCTTATCCCGGTGAAGTGGGTAAAATTAAAAGTATCATCGAGGACTCCAAGGGTTACATTTGGATAGCGGCCTATGATGAAGGGGTGTATTGCCTTAAGAACAATAAAGTTGTGAGGCATTTTGATATTAAAAATGCCCTTGGACTTATTCAGGATCACGAAAACAACATCTGGATCAGTTCCCAGACTGATGGCATTTATGTAATTGCCCATGATTTGCTGGAGCAAAACCATTTTGACTGCTCTCATTTTGATAATATGGGATTGAACCGGCTTTGTGATTTCCCCGGAATGGGCATCTGGTGCACCAACACTAAATCGGCTTTCCTGCTTAAGAATGATGTTTTTTATAAACTTGCTGTGCCAAAGGAAATACAACCGCTCAATATCATGCATAAATTTAAGGATCAAACGCTGTTATTAGGCTCCGTAAGTAACCGTCTATGTACGTTTGACCAAATTAAACCCCAGGTCAAAACCAGGCAGATCGCTTTTGGAAAAAGAAATATATACCAGGTGGCAGTGAAGAAAATTATAGAGGACAAACTTGGATTTATAACGGCCATGTTTGATCAAAACTGGATATTTTTTACCAACAGGGGCCTGCCCGATGCCCGCGACGCCTTTAATTCGTTGAGCGAACGGATTAACAATGCTTTCTATAACACGGATGACGAGCTTGTTATCAACGCGAAAAAAAATTACCTGTACAGAAACAATAAACTGTTACCCTATACTGTATTATCCCGCTTTGATGGTGCCATTATTTCGGATCACCTGTTTCTGAATGATTCAGCCGAGTTGTTTAATATTGACGGAGACAGCCTGTATATTCTGAAAAATAACAGGTTTTACAATTTGACGGATGCTTTCGATACCCCTTTCCGGAGCCAGATCAATAATATTTATTTTGACGATTCAACTTTGTACCTGGCCACGTTTAAAC
>CAIPFN010000165.1 GCA_903864265.1 uncultured Bacteroidales bacterium
ATCCGAAATCCGAAATCACACATCCAACATTACACCTCCGTGTATCACTTACTTCTCCTAAGCAAAAGCACGTAAGGAAACCTGCCTGAATTTTCAGTATTTTACTTGATTGACACCTCCTTGCTGAATACTTACTTTTGGTGCGATTTTTAACAAGAACGCACGCCAGATGAAATTCGGAATCCAGGGATTAATACTAGCAGGGATCATTCTGACCTCGTTTCAACCCTGCAGGTCGCAGCAGCTTAACAAATTCTCGGTCAAAGCATCGGCCGAACTGGTAAGCAGTTACATCTGGCGAGGTGTGCCTTCATTTTCCGATCTCAATGGGCAGTCAATACTCTCACCTAACCTTCAGCCGACGCTGGGCCTGGTAAAAGGCGGATTTGAAGCCGGTGCCTGGGGTTCAACCGATTTTACCGGCACTTACAAGGAAATGGACCTGTATGCATCCTATACTTTCAAAACCGTAACAGCCACTATCACTGATTACTACTGGGATTTAAACTGGCTGTCAAACCCCTATTTTTCGTATAAAAACGAAACTACCAGCCATGTAATTGAGGCAACTCTGGCCTATAAAGGCAGTGATTTCCCATTAAATATCACGCTGGCTACCATGTTATATGGTGCCGATAAGAAGCCAGCCGAAAGCGGCATTCTGCGGAATAACTATTCAACCTACCTGGAACTGGGTTACTCCTTCAAAGTAGATAATTATACTGTCGATCCTTTTATGGGCATGACCCCAACCGATGGCTTTTATGGGGATGGTTACGGCATGGTCAGCGGTTTTGGGGTGGTGAATCTTGGATTGACAGTAAACCGGAAAATACAACTTACTGAGAAGTACGAAACCACGCTTCGCTCCTCCCTGATTTTTAATCCTCAGCAGGATAAGGCTTATCTCGTGCTGGGGGTTACTCTTTAGAGGATACACCGGTTATGAAACTAAATCATCAAAATCAATAATTCACAACCTAAACTAAATTAACACATTATGATGGATACGGGTTCAACAGGGTTTATGCTGCTTGCAGCAAGCCTGGTTATGCTGATGACGCCTGCTTTGGCATTCTTTTACGGTGGCCTGGCCACCAAGCGAAACATTCTCGGTATCATGATACAGAGTTTTGCTTCCCTGGGCTGGACAACCGTGCTCTGGGTCACTTTTGGCTACTCACTTTGTTTCAGCGGTGGTGCCGGCGGACTGATGGGCAATCTCGATAAGGCTTTCCTGGCTGGTATTGGTATGGATTCCATGTATGCGGGTAACCACAAAATTCCTGAAATTGTATTTATCGCATACCAGATGATGTTTGCCATCATCACCCCGGCGCTTATCACGGGTGCCTTCGTAAACAGGGTTTCTTTCAAGGCTTATATGATTTTTCTCACCGTATGGCAGATACTGGTTTACTATCCGTTCGTACATATGGTATGGGGCGGTGGCTTACTGGCCGAATGGGGTGTTCTCGACTTTGCAGGAGGTATTGTGGTGCATGCCACAGCCGGCTTTGCAGCCCTGGCATCGGTATTTTATGTAGGCAAACGTGTGAATGTGAAATCGGTGCCCAACAGTATTCCGCTGGTTGCCATTGGCAGTGGTTTACTCTGGTTTGGCTGGTATGGCTTTAATGCCGGCAGCGAACTTCAGGTCGACGGGGTTACTTCCCTTGCCTTTCTGAACACGGATATAGCCGCATCCTTTGCCACCATGGCCTGGGTGGTTATTGAATGGACCCGCGAAGGGAAACCGAAGCTTTTAGGGCTATTAACCGGTTCCATTGCAGGTCTGGCAACCATTACGCCCTGTGCCGGTTTTGTTCCGCTCTGGGCTTCCCCTATCATAGGGTCGGTGGCCGGAATTGCCTGCTACCTGGCCGTTCAGCTGAAAAACAGGATGAAATGGGATGACGCACTCGATGTTTGGGGCGTTCACGGTATTGGCGGTTTTATTGGGACCATACTGCTTGGCGTGTTTGCATATGCCGGAACCAATTCCGTAACAGGGCAGGCATACAGCGGGCTCATTTACGGCGACACTTCTTTCTTCTTTAAACAGGTTATTACAGTGGTAGCAGCATCGGCCTATGCCTTTATATTCACCTATATCATGCTGATACTCATTAACTATATTACAAAAGTCAGGGTTAGCGAAGAAGATGAAATGATCGGGCTCGATTCGGCCTTGCACGGCGAACAGGCTTATGATGAAGGATCTCTTTAAAAAGAATCAGATTGGAAGATTGCAAAAAGGCTGCTCGTTTCGGGCAGCCTTTTATTTTTTATATGACTTTCTCAAATTCAATTTCATGGCATGCCTTCCGAAAGAAAATGATTTCCCATTTCTGTATTTGTAAAGGTCATATCAGTTCGTAAACCGTTGAAAACCCCTGTAATCTATCCAGTCAAAATCAGCATAATCCTTCGACTGTTTTCCGTTGGATGTGGCATAAATTCCAAGATAAGCACCTGTATATCCTTTGCTGAGAATAGCATTGGCCGGGGCAGGAGTGAAGGAAGTAAAAGTTACCCCTTCATCCAGTGAAAACCGGAAATTGTACATATGGCCTTTTGATTCTACTTTGAAGACTATGTCCCCTGCAAATTCGGCAAGCGGTCTTTCCTCCAGGATGATAGGCGCTTTATCAGGCTCAGCCAGTTTCAAACGCAGAAAATATTTTCCTTTTTTTAGGGCGACCGTGAATGCAAAATAATTGTTGTCTTTCTGAAACAGGTTTATTCCCGATTCTGCATCCTCGGTTTTTGGATTGAAAATCATGGAAGCGCTATATTCAAAATCGCTTTCTTTTTGCCGTATACCAATCAGGCTACAACTTCCCCTTTCGTGAATGGTATCGGGGGTACAGAACAAACGCAAAAATCCTTTTCTGTCGGCCAGGCTATAGGTTCCTTCTTTCGGGACTCTCCTGAAATTCCATTCCGGATTTAGATGCGGGGCATCAAAATTATCACTGTAGGCATCGTTGCGGAGTTGTGGGCTATTGCTGAAAGGAAGGAGGTTGAGTCGTTCCACTTTTCCTGTCGCAGGTGCACAAACCGGCCATTCATACCTGATCTTTTTCCAGGCGAAAGGTTCTGTTTCCCACTGTACGGGAATAAGATGGGTCTCCCGGCCCATATTTGAGTTTCGGTCTTCATCCCCTCTTACACCCAGGGCTACCATAAACCAACGCCCCTCCATTAATTCAATCAGGTCGGCATGCCCCGTGCTTAC
>CAIPFN010000166.1 GCA_903864265.1 uncultured Bacteroidales bacterium
AATTTTCTCCCCTTGAGGCAAAACTTTCAAATGATGGCCAATTATTTTCGTTTCGGATCGATACCATGCTCTTTGAATGGAACAGGACTAAAAACGAGTTGAAAAAGACCGGCACAAAACCGAATGACAAACCTGAAGGGTACTGGGGTGATAAAGAAGAAGACCATAGCGGTCCGCCGGTAAAATCGCCTGACAGGAAATGGATCGCTTTTATTCGTGATAACAATGTTTTTGTAAAAGATTCCCTGGGCAAAAATCAAATCCAACTGAGTTTTGATGGTTCTGTGGGCGAGTATTATTCATCCGAACTGTTTTGGTCGCCCGATTCCCGAAAACTGGCCGGCACAAAGGTGCGAGCCGAAATTCCACATTACATTTACTTTGTTGAATCATCACCTTCGGACCAGCTTCAGCCAAAACTCCAGAAGCGGTATTATCCAAAAGCAGGTGATGCGTTACCCATCAGCAGCCCTGTGCTGTTCAACATGGAAACCTGGAAACAAATTGAGGTAGACGGAACACCCTTCCTGAACCAGTTTACTTTAGGTAATATTGACTGGCGAAAGGACAACAGGGCCTTTACATTCGAGTTTAACCAGCGGGGTCACCAGCGTTTCCAGGTAGTTGAAGTAAATGCTAATTCAGGAATGTGTAAGGTATTGATTGATGAGAAATCAGAAACTTTTATAGATTATAGTGGTAAACTGTCGCGCCATGATGTGAATGATGGCAAGGAAATTATATGGACTTCGGAACGAGACGGATGGAACCACCTCTATTTATACAATGGTGACGGAACCATGGAAAACCAAATTACCAGAGGCGAATGGGTTGTACGCGATGTAATAAAGGTATTTGATTCAACACGCCAGATTTTATTTACAGCCAGTGGCCGAAATCCGGCCGAAGATCCATACCTCATTCATGCTTACCGTATTAACTTCGATGGAAGCAACCTCACCGAACTCACTCCTGAACAGGCTAATCACCAGCCGGGTTTTTCAGCGGATTATCGTTTTTTCACTGATACGTATTCCCGGGTGGATATGCCCCCGGTTTTTGTACTTCGCGATGCAGCAAATGGTAAAGTATTAATGACCCTTGAGCAATCCGATATCAGCGAGTTGCTAAAAACAGGCTGGAAAATGCCGGAAGTACTATCCGCAAAAGGCCGCGATGGCAAAACAGATATTTGGGGGTTGATTTATCGGCCGAGCCAGTTTAATCCTACAATAAAATATCCGGTCGTTGAATATATATATGCCGGACCACATAGTTCGTTTGTTCCTAAAAACTTCATTGCTTCATTCAGAAGCTATGCAGCCCTGGCTGAACTTGGATTCGTAGTGGTGCAGATTGATGGCATGGGAACTTCAAACCGCTCGAAGGCTTTTCATGATGTATGCTGGCGAAACCTCAAAGATGCGGGCTTCCCCGACCGGATTCTCTGGATCAAAGCTGCTGCTCAAAAATATCCGTATTTGGATACCACCCGGGTTGGCATATTCGGCGGATCTGCGGGTGGGCAGAGTTCTACCGGAGCGCTGTTATTCCACCCGGAATTTTACAAGGTTGGAGTATCTTCCTGTGGATGCCACGATAACCGTATGGACAAAATTTGGTGGAACGAACAATGGATGGGCTACCCGGTAGGGCCCTGGTATGCCGAAAGCTCCAATGTCACCAATGCACATCTGCTTAAAGGCAAACTTATGTTGCTGGTAGGCGAACTCGACGATAATGTTGATCCGGCTTCCACCATACAGCTTTGCGATGCGCTTATCAAAGCCAACAAAGACTTTGAACTCGTAATACTACCGGGAATGAATCATACCGGAGGCGGGAAATATGGCGAACGAAAACGCAGGGATTTCTTTGTAAAATACCTGTTGAATGCCGCCCCCCCGGCTTGGAATGAATAGCAACCCTTAACATCATAACAATTTAATCACATCATGAAAAAGCACTTTCTTTCAACTGCGATCATTTTATTGGGTTTTTGCGCACTTGCTCAGAACTGGAAACCTGCCGGTGAAAAAATCAAAACTCAGTGGGCCGAAAAGGTTGATCCGGCTAATCCTATACCTGAATATCCTCGACCTGCAATGATGCGCGATCAATGGCTGAATCTGAATGGATTGTGGGATTACTCCATCCTTCCGCAGGGCAGTGCCATGCCGGCAGTATTTGAAGGTAAAATACTGGTTCCCTACGCTGTTGAATCCTCCCTCTCGGGCGTTATGAAATCCGTAGGAGGAGAGAATGAACTTTGGTACAACCGGCTATTTAACGTTCCGGCATCATGGAAGAATAAAAAAGTTATACTCAATTTCGGCGCAGTGGATTGGAAAGCCGATGTATGGATCAACGATATTCAAATCGGATCACACAAAGGAGGCTATACCCCGTTTAGCTTTGATATCACCCCGTTTTTAGTCACCGGGAAACCTCAAAGGCTAATGGTCAGGGTTTGGGATCCGGCCGACCAGGGTTTTCAGCCTCATGGAAAACAGGTTTCGAAACCAGGAGGAATCTGGTACACTTCAGTGACTGGGATCTGGCAAACCGTTTGGATTGAACCGGTAGCCGAAAATTATCTGACAAAGCTGAACACTGTTTCCAATATTGACAGAAATACGGTGTCCGTCACTCCTATTGCAGCTGAGGCCTCTGATGCTGACCTCGTTGAAGTTAAGATTCTTGAAAGCGGGAAAATCGTGGCCCAGGGCAAAGGCATTGCCGGGAAGGAAGTATTGCTTTCGGTGCCGGATGCTAAATGGTGGAGCCCGGAATCGCCTTTCCTGTACGATATGGAAGTAGCATTGTTCAGAAATGGAAAAGCCATTGACCAGGTAAAAAGTTATCTTGGCATGCGTAAAATTTCGGCCAAAAGAGATGCAAACGGTATTGTGCGCATGCAACTCAATAACAAGGATTATTTCCAGTTTGGCCCGCTCGACCAGGGCTGGTGGCCCGATGGACTTTACACCGCTCCAACCGACGAAGCGCTGAAGTTTGATATTCAGAAAACAAAAGATTTTGGCTTCAACCTCATACGCAAACATGTAAAAGTGGAACCGGCCCGATGGTATTATCACTGCGACAGGGAAGGAATCCTGGTTTGGCAGGATATGCCCAGCGGCGACGAAGGTCCTGAATGGCAAACCAATCAATATTTCAATGGAACGGAGCATACCCGCTCCCTCGAATCCGAAACCAATTACAGGCGGGAATGGAAGGAGATAATAGATTTCCTGATCTCCAATCCTTGCGTAGTTGCCTGGGTGCCGTTCAATGAATCATGGGGACAATTTAAAACCGTTGAAATTGCCCAATGGACGAAAAGCTATGACCCTACGCGGCTTGTAAATCCGGCCAGCGGCGGCAATTTCTACCCGGTTGACGATATTCTGGATATTCATAATTACCCGGAGCCTAAAATGACATTATATGATGGCAACCGGGTCAGCGTTCTGGGGGAATACGGCGGAATCGGCTTGTTGTTCGACGATCATGTTTGGGTAAAAGACCGTAACTGGGGATATGTACAGTACAAGACCTCAGCCGAAGCTACCGATGCCTATGTTGCCTTTGCCGAAAAGCTTAAGAAACTTATTGTGTCCGGGTTTTCTGCCGCAATTTATACCCAAACCACCGACGTGGAAATTGAAATTAACGGGCTGATGACCTATGACCGGAAAATAATTAAACTGGATGAATCCAGGATCAATAAGGTGAATCACGAAGTTTGTAATTCACTGTCAGGAATTAAATGAGCATCATGAACGGCTGAAAACCTTTCCATATTGCAATGTGCCCAACCCTCCCGGACCTGGCCTCAGCTCAGCCTTAAGCAAACCGGAATTTGAATACTATACCGGAGTTTGCATGAGAATTCAGCAGGGAAAACCCCTGATTCTTCTAAGTCGAACCTTGATCGGAATACACCGGCATAAGATAATTCCTGTTCCATGGGGCGCACAACAACGCGGATTACAGAGTTTCCGGCTATAAACAGACTTTACCGGGATAAAAAATACCATATGAAAAAGAACCTTTTCACCGGATTAACACTACTAATCTTCTCAATTGGGTTAAATGCCCAATCCTATGTACCTGAACTTAAAAACGCCAAAGTCATTGTTAGCCCTAAGGCCCCCATTCAAGCCTTCGCCTTCGGGATCAAGGATGTAAAGCTCCTGGATGGAAGTCCGTTTAAAAATGCCATGGAGAAGGATGCTGCTTATCTTTTGACGATTGACCCTGACCGCCTTCTTCACCGGTTTTACCAGAATGCCGGCTTGCCTACCAAAGGCGAAATATACGGCGGATGGGAAAGCGACGGTTTGTCGGGGCATACGCTTGGGCATTATCTTTCAGCTTGTGCCTTGTTTTATGCCAATACCGGGAATATTGAGTTCAAAAACAGGGTCAGCCACATCGTTACCGAGCTTGCCCTTTGTCAGCAAGCCCGCAAAACAGGATACGTGGGCGGCATTCCAGGTGAAGATACACTTTGGGCGAAAGTATCGCGGGGCGAAATAAAATCAGGTGGTTTCGACCTCAACGGTGCCTGGTCGCCCTGGTATACCGTGCATAAAGTTATGGCCGGTTTGGCAGATGCATACCTATATTGCGACAATCAACAAGCACTAGCGGTTGTAACAGGCATGGCCGACTGGACCGGAAATCTGATGAATAAACTTACTGAAGAACAGCGCTTTAAAATGCTCAACTGCGAGTATGGAGGAATGCAGGATGTTTTAGCCAATATTTATTCCATTACCGGCCATAAAAAGTACCTGGATATTTCATATAAATTCGACGATGATTTCGTGATGGGGCAACTTGCCAAAGGCATAGATCCCATGGCCGGCAAACATTCGAATACCAATGTGCCCAAAGCTATAGGTGCTGCCCGGAGGTACGAACTTACAAACGGCCCTTCGGATTATAAAATCGCCACTTTTTTCTGGGAAATCATGGCTCACCACCAGGCATATGTAATCGGTGGAAACAGCAATTATGAATACCTCGGCGAGCCTGATAAACTGAACGACCGCCTGAGCGATAATACCTGTGAATCCTGCAATTCGTATAATATGCTTAAGCTCACCATGCATCTGTTTGCCTGGAAACCCGACAGCAAACTCTTCGATTTTTACGAGCGGACACTTTACAATCACATACTTTCATCCCAGAATCCTGAAGACGGAATGATGTGTTATTTTACCCCTTTGCGCATGGGAACCCGCAAGGAATTCAGCGATCAGTTCAACACCTTTACCTGTTGTGTTGGCAGTGGCATGGAGAGCCATAGTAAATACATGGAAGCGATCTATAACGAAACTAAGTCGGGTGATCTGCTTGTTAACCTTTTTATCCCTTCGGAACTGAATTGGAAAAAGCGCGATGCAGTAATAAAACTCGAAACCGGATTCCCTTACTACAATAAGGTTAAACTAAGTGTTAATCCGAAAAAGAGCCAGGCTTTTACTATTCTTATCCGGCAGCCGGAATGGGCAATAGGTGGAATTACAATTTCTGTAAATGGGGAAGCCGTAAAAGTTAACCCAAATGCTTACGGCTATGTGGAAATAAAGCGGAAGTGGAAAAATGGCGATAAAGTTGAAATCACTCTTCCTATGGATCTTCATATAGAGTCCATGCCCGACAATGCCGGCCGTATTGCATTCCTTTATGGCCCGCTTGTATTGGCGGCCGATCTGGGTGATTCGTTGCCCGACCCGGTATTCGGAACACCGGTTCTGCTAACCGATAACCGGAATATTAAAGATTGGGTGAAACCTGTTGATCTGAAAAAATTGACTTTTGAAACGAAAGGAATCGGTCAGCCAGAAGATATTACACTCAAACCTTTCTATACCCTGTACAATACATATTACAGTGTGTATTTCGACTTCTTTACAAAAGCCGGATGGATTGTCAAACAGTCTGAATACGAAGCAGACAAGAAACAACAACAACTTATTGAAGAGCGTACCATTGATAATTTCCGCATAGGCGAAATGCAGCCCGAACGCGACCACAACCTGCTTGCGACGGAAAAATCGTATGTCGATATCGCACTCGGCCGCACGGGCCGTGAAGCCCGCCACGACAATAATTTCACTTTCACGATGAAAGTTAATCCGGGTGCTGCCAATATTTTATTGCTGACCTATATCGGTGACGATAAGGATCGTAAATTTGATGTGCTCGTTGACGGAAATCCCATAGCCAGCGTGGAATGGAATGGCGGGACCACAGGAAAGTTCTATGATAACGAGTATATAATTCCCGCCGGTTTGATTGGCAACAAAACGTCGGTAACCATTAAAATTGATGCCTGTAGCGGCAAAACCGCAGGTAGAATTTTCGGATGCAGAACATTAAAAGAACCCATTATAAAATAGTTTAAAATGAAAATCCCTGTAACTATTATCCCTATTCTGGCTGTACTCTTATTCTCAACACCTGCCCAGAGCCAGGATAAACTGAACTCCGGAATGCTTGGCAAATTGGAGTTTCGTAACCTGGGAGCCTATCGCGCAGGAGCCTGGGTTTCGGCAATTGCAGTACCCGAAAATCCGGGCGAAAAATACAAGTATACCTTTTTCGTGGCAGGGCGTAACGGTGGCGTTTGGAAAACTGTAAATAATGGCACTACTTTTTACCCAGTCTTTGAAAAATACGGGGTAACTACCATAGGAGCAATCACCGTGGCACCTTCGAATGCTGATGTGGTTTGGGTAGGAACCGGCGAATCGTACAATGCCCGTTCTTCTTTTGCCGGTAATGGAATTTACAAATCAACCGATGGCGGTGAAACCTTTACCAATATGGGTTTAAAGGATTCGCATCACATTTCAAAAATCATTATTGATCCTAAAAATGCTGATATTGCTTACGTTGCCTCCATGGGTCATCTTTACACCACCAATGCTGAACGAGGTGTTTTTAAAACTACGGATGGCGGGATAACCTGGGAAAAGGTGCTTTGTGTGGATGATAAAACAGGCGTGATTGATATGATTATAGATCCTTCGAATCCTTCCGTTTTATATGCTGCTGCATACGAAAAAACACGTTATCCCTGGCATTTCGAGGCAGGAGGCAAGGGTAGTGCCGTTTACAAAACCACTGACGGCGGCTCAACCTGGTCAAAAACGTTAAGCGGACTTCCCGATGGCGAATTGGGCAGAATTGGACTGGCCATCAGCAAAAGCAATCCGAAAATTGTGTATGCCGTTGTTGAAAACCTGAACCCAAAAGATCCGACCCAGGAGTTGAAAACCGAAGGCATGATGAATACTACGCGCGACAATTATTATGATCAGCTTAAAGGGGGTGAAGTTTACCGTTCAGAAAATGGTGGACAGTCGTGGCTGAAAATGAATGAGGATAAATACAATGTAAGTTCCAAAGCGGCTTATTCGTTCAACCAGATTTTCTGCAATCCGCAAAATCCGGATAACCTATGGGTGATCAGTGATGCCATGCATATTTCGTTCGACGCCGGCAAGACCTGGACCGGCTTTGAAGGCGATACCACACATTTAGCTGAATCCATGTTTGGTGATCATCGCACCCTGTGGATGGATCCACACGATGGTAATCATATGCTCTTGGGCAGTGATGGCGGTGTTTACGAAACTTTCGATGCCGGCAAAACGACACGTCATTTTTACCAGATTCCCATCGAAGAAATTTATGCGGTTGGATACGATTTCCTTACTCCCTATAATATTTACCTGGGAGTGCAGGATCATGATGTATGGCGTGGGCCTTCCAATGGATGGTCGGGTGAAATCGGCCCCGAAGACTGGACCACGGTTGGTTCAGGCGATGGAATGTACTGTAAGGTGGACAAGGAAACAGGCCGTTGGATATTTTCAACCGGGCAGTTCGGCCAACAGATGGTACTGGATGCCTGGACAGGTAAAGCAACCCACATCATGCCCGAAGCGGCTAAAGACAAACCCGCTTATCGTTACACCTGGGCTACGCCGCTTTTGCTTTCGCCTCATAATTCTTCAATTGTATATACCGCCGCACAAATGATGCTTCGCTCGGTAAATCAAGGGAAAAGCTGGCAAGAATTCAGCCCCGATCTTACCACCAATGATCCTGTGAAGCAAAACGGACGTGGCCATATTAAATATTGCACCATTACCACTTTCGATGAATCACCGCTGAAACCCGGAATATTTTGGGCCGGAACCGATGACGGGAAAGTTCAGTGCACGCTCAATAATGGTGCATACTGGTCCGACTGTACCCCGGCACTATTGGAAGCTGGTTGTCCCGCAGGTTTCTGGACCACGCGGGTTGTAGCATCGGCACACGATCAGGCTACAGCCTTTGTAAGTTTCTCAGGGTATTCGAAGGATGATTTCAGAAGTTTGCTTTTTAAAACAACAGATGGCGGGAAAAACTGGAAAAAAATCAGCGGCAACCTTCCTGAGCAGCCAATCAATGCAATTACCGAAGATGTTGACAACAAAAATCTCCTTTTCGTTGGAACAGATGGTGGATTGTATGTAACCGTTAACGGAGGAACCGAATGGGTGAAATTTGAGCAGATTCCAGCCGTTCCGGTAAAGGATATTGCCATTCATCCACGGGAAAACGACCTGATAGTCGCCACTTACGGCCGGGGAGTATACATAGCCAACATTTTGCCGCTTAAACAGATGAACGATACCACCTTTGCAAATCCGGCTGTGTTGTTTGCCGTAAAATCCAAACCCCTGAAAAACTTTTCGGATGCCGCATGGATTGGGAACCGGCGGCTGATGGGAAACACGCAGCCCTATACTCCCAACGAAGCCAATGCTTTTGAAATTTATTATTATGTAAACCCGAATCAGTTTGTTGCCCCGAAAAAAAAGCAGCAACTCCTTTTGCCGACCATCGAAATCAGGAACGAAGCGAATGGACAGCTGGAAGTATTCCAGGTTAAAGAACCAGGTTTTGGGAAAATTCTGTTTCCTTCGTTTAAATTGATACCCGGCAAATACTTTATCGTTCTGAAATCCAATGGAAAGGAATATAAACAAACTTCTTTTATCAAAGAATCCTGGCAATGGCCGGTAGGAAATTTTGACATGCAGAAGCCATAAAATATGTCACTCCACTTCGTTAAAAAACAAGCACAACGAAAAGACATCAACAGCTTGTAATCCACCTGAACTGCACCAGGATTAAGGGGCACAGGGAATGCATCCCTATTCCAAAAAGCTAACTACATCTATCATATAGAAAATCAGGCTGGCAGGAGATTTATAAACCTTTTAACCATTCAGCCTCAACCTCAGCAATACTTTTAGGTTTGGGCTTACCCAAAAGTTCACAGCCGGTTTCCGTTATCAGGAAATCTTCTTCATTCCTGAGCCCGCCGAAAGTTCTGTATTCTTCTACTTTTTCAAAATTGATATAATCGCTGTTGTGGTTTGTGGCTTTCCATTGGTCAATAAGTTCCGGGATAAAATAGATGCCCGGCTCAATGGTAAATACAAACCCTGTTTCCAGTTTACGCCCCAGGCGCAGCGATTTAAGCCCGAATTGCGTGCTTTTAGGCTCACCGCCATAGCCAACATAAACTTCACCCAGATCCTCCATATCATGCACATCCAGGCCCATCATATGGCCCAATCCGCATGGAAAAAACAGGGCGTGTGCGCCATTGGTAACAGCATCATCCACATTGCCTTTCATGAGTCCAAGGTCTTTTAGTCCACGGATAATAACTCTTGCTGATTCAAAATATACCTCTTTAAAAGGGATACCCGGTTTCAGCATACTGATGGAAGTGTTATGGCTATCCAGGCAAATGGAATAAATATCTTTTTGTCGCGAGCTAAATTTCCCGCAAACCGGTGTTGTGCTCGAAAGATCACCGGCATATCCCATTTGGGTTTCAGCTCCTGCATCCAGAAGGAACATATCGCCCTCTTTGAGAATGTTTCCATGGTAATGATTATGAAGCGTTTGCCCGTTGATGGTGGCAATGATAGGGAAGGCAATTTGCCCGCCCGATGCCAGGGCCATTTCATGCACTGCAGCTGCAATTTTTGCTTCCGAAATGCCCGGTTTTGCCATGCGCATCGAAAGGGTATGCATATCAACACTTACATCGCAGGCTTTGCGGATTTCCAGAATTTCCTCAGCCGATTTGTAATTCCGCTGGTTTACCACCCCTAAAATCAATTCTATGGATGCCCTGGCTTTTAATTCATTTGGCGGAATACCGAGCCATTCAAAAAGTTTAATTTTATTTTCCGAACGATACGGTGGCAGGAAATGAATTTTACGGCCTTTTGCCTTTGCGTCTTCCAGCATAACCGTCAAGGCTGAAAGGTCAGCGGTTTTTGTAACACCAACCTGCAACGACTGCTTTGCAATAGTTGGCTGAGGACCCATCCAAACAAAATCCTCAACGGTAAGGTCGTTGCCGAAAATCATATCTTCACCTGAATCACCATCCAGGATGCCTGCCAGGAATGGCTGATTTACTCCGAAGAAATAGAGGAAAGTGCTGTCCTGCCTGAAATGATAGCCATTATCGGCATAATTCATGGGACTTTCATCGTTTCCCAACAGTAAAATCAGGCCAGAACTTACTGATTTCCTGAGCTTTTCGCGCCTTTGATTGTAAACTTCTTTTGAAAACATAAAATGAATTTGTTGTTGATGAATGGAATCGGCCTGCAGAGAAAATAATGCTGCAAGTTAGATATTTCAGGTCTATATGGTTGGTTAATTTGAAATAAAATGAAATGTTTAATTCCCAGCATTGGTCGGATTGGAAAAAGCAGAAAGGGATTCACCAAAAGAGTCGCCCTCTTAGCAAATCTGCGGGCCCGGCTTTACCCTGATGTCTATAGTATTGGGATGAACATCCAATACAACCGCTGAAGCCCGGCAGGCCGGTACAAGGTACTGTTGAAATCCGGGGCAAGAAAGTTCGGCAGAAACAAGGTTGTGATTAAATCAAAACATTGGTTTTAAAGTGCTGGTGCTCGTTATATTCAACGTAACCCAGCTGGTTTGTCAGCAGTTGGGTTTCCCCAATCATGAAGCCCGGGGTATTGCAATGGGTATGGCCGTAGATCCAATATTTTATCCCGGAATCCAGAATCAGGTCATAAAGTTCAACCACGAATGCTTCGTTGATCAGGCTGCCACTATACCTTTCGGGGTAATTATTCATTGTTGGCACATGATGGGAGACTACAATGGTCGGGCAATCAGTCTTTTCTTCCAGCGAAGCCAACAGGAATTCCTTACTCTCTTTATGCAACAGGTTGAAGTGATCGGGCGAAAAGCGCTGACCCTGGTAGTCAATCACATGAAAATCCGACATATTTTTTTGAATTCTCCACTGATTGGAAGGAGTGATATAGGACCACAAGGTTGAAAAGATCAGCCTGGTGTTGTTTACCATAACGGACTGGTTGTTTAGCAGGAAAACATTGCTCCTTATTTGTTCAGTAAAACTGCTGCTTCTTTGTGAGATATCGGAATGATAATATTCATGATTACCTGGTATCCAGTAGGTCGCTTCAAAATGATCGGCCAGGTAATCGAAGAAATCAGGGTGTTTATCCATCACAGCGAAGGGGACGATGTCGCCGGCAAGGATTAAAATATCCCCTTCAGGCGTTAAGGGATTTGCCTGGATAAAAGCCTGGTTCTCAGGAAATTCAAGGTGCAGGTCGGAACAATATTGAATTTTCATACTCTTCATTTTTGATTAGTAATATTTCAACCCTATAGCTTACCCAAAATTAATGATTTTTTAAATACCGGAGGAGATCATTGATATTTCTGGCTTCATAATATTTTGATGTGCTGGAGGAACTTACTATCTGCATCTAGTATTGCGGAAATGAATTTTAGTTAAGGTTAAATCATG
>CAIPFN010000167.1 GCA_903864265.1 uncultured Bacteroidales bacterium
AAGCTCGGATATTTGCCGCCAGCTTCTTTTAGATTCGCAGTCGCCCACGACACCCTTGCTCTTGGCTAATGATATGTACTGCAACACTCATTCGGGACTTGCACCCTATAGAGTATGACCATGCCCGACACACAAAAAAAATCCCCGCCTAAAGCAGGGATTTTTCTTAATGCTGAGCATGTTTTCTATTTCGTGATGATTAACTGCCTTGTGATCTGTGTTTTATTGTTTTCGAGTATCAGCACGTAAGTGCCGGCGGCCAGGTTACGAAGATCGAATTCCTTTTTCAGGCTGCCGTTTACCGAAAGCTTACTGAGATCCGTAACAATTACTCCTGATGCTGTGAGTATGCGCAGGTTGATATCTTCCCTGCCGCTGCTTTTAAACTCAATGGCAAACTGCCCTTTATTCGGGTTAGGATACACATCGAACAGCACATTGCCTACCATTTCGGCAATGCCGGTACAGTTGTTAAATGTAATGATGCTTTTGGCAGTGGTTTTACAGCCATTGGAAGCTGTTGCCACAACGGTATACAGTCGGGCTGCAAGTCCGTGCCCGGCGGTATCGATGCTGATGGTAGGTGTGGTCAAATTCCCCGGTGTCCACAGATACGAAACGGCACCCTGGGCATTGGCACTCAGGTTCAGTACAAGATTGCCGCAAAGGGTGGTATCGCTGCTTAGATTCACCAGCGGTGCTGCATTTACCACTATGCCTGCCGTAACAGGCTGTATGTTGGTACAGCCATTTGCATCGGTGAGGCTTTGAATCGTATAGATGGTATTGTTAGAGGGTTTTACCCATTCCTGCCAGCCCGATGCAGGTACATTGCGCACTTCACCGCTTTCGAACACCACATTATATGGAGCCGTACCGCTGAGGGTATAGGTGAGTTGGGTGCTGTCGCCTTTACAAACTTCGGCAGCTATACTCAATGCAGCCTGCGGACGTGGGTGAATAATAAGCTGTAGTGTATCATATGCCGGAGGACAGGTATTCCCGGTAACGGCAGTTAAATTGAGCAAGGCTGAACCAGCGGTTATATCAGCACTTCCGGGGATATACTCTGGCGCGAGTATCGTAGGATCGCTGAAACTGCCATCGCCTGAGGTTTTCCAGCTTAGTGCCGAATAGTAGGCAGCAGCAGGCTGACTGATGCTAACTGTTGATCCCTGGCAAGTGGTAATATCGGGACCTGCAGAGGCTAAAGCTTTATGGTTGAACGTGAGTACAAAACTACTCTGAGAAGTTTCTTTAAAGGATAAACCTGTTACGCTCAAGGTAAGGGTTACGCTTCCTGAAGCCACATCCGAAGCAGTGGGAGTGTAAACGGGGTTTAAAACAGCACTGTTACTGAAGGTGCCCGATCCCGAAGTGGACCATTGCAGGGATTGGTAGTGGGTTGCCGTTGCATTCATCTGTACCGGGAGGTTTTCGCACGAAAACATATTGTTACCGGCAAATACCATGGTGCGGGTTACGGGAGGCAAAACAATAAAATCAACCCAGGCAGCATCTTCGCCTGCCGAGGTGGCAGCATCCTTTTTATATTCCCAGCGGAAGGTATGCTGTCCGGCAGCAACAGGATATGCATAGCGTTTCCATCCTGCATTGCCCGACCATTGTCCGACTTTCAGATTATCGATATAGAAACTCAGCATGTCGTGAAACATCTCTGATGAGATTTTGCGGTAAAACGAAATGCTGTCGTCGTACATCACGTTATATGCAAGATTGAGAGCAGCGGTCTGGTTATGGGTAATGGTCTGGGAACGGGCCGAAAATTTGCCTTCCCATACATTTGTTGTATCGAGTTGCCAGTTGCCGTTACCGCTGAAGGTCCAGGGGAACTTGGTAAAAGTGCCGGTTTCCCAGTCTTCGACAATGAGGCCGATGGTTTCGACAAATGATTTTTGCGTACTCTGGTATGCATAATCCACCTTATTAGTAAACTGGGCCGCCGAACCAAAAGGCACATTCGAAACGGTGACATGGAAAGTGGCACTGTCCGACTGACCAGCGGCAATTGCTGCGAGATTCAGCATGGGGTTTTGTATGGCAACAAACGACTGGGCACAACTAAAATAGCTTAGCGGGTGGGTGGCGTCGAAAGCGCTGTTGTTTTTGTATTTAACTACTATATCGGCGGTTTCGCCCGGATCGAGCACATGGTTATTGTTACCCAGGGGATCGTTGACACTGATGGTGGTAATGGTTAGTTCGGGGGCGGAGGCTTTCAGTGTAAAATAGCTGTAATTCACGCTATCGTGGCTATTCACGGCCTTAACATTGAACACCAGGTCAGTGCCATTGGCTATGGAGTCGGAAATATGAAAGGCAAAGGCATCGGTTATACTTTTTGACTCCGCTTTGGCGAAATTGCCATAAAACTCGGTACTATCGCTAAAGGTTACCAAAGGCGAATCGCAGCTTAGCGTCACCATCACATTGGTGTCGGCCTTTCCGCCAATATTCTTGACTTCGAGCGAAAGCAACAGATTTTCACCAAAATCGGGTGTACCGTTACTGTTGCCGGCGGTATGGTCGTTCAGTACATTACTCTGGTAGGCTATAAATGCCTCATGAAGTACAGGAGCAAGGTAGAAGGGAGAAACATAAGTCATGGCGTGTCCCGAACGGGTATCGGTCCAGCAGGGGTACACCATGCCATCCTGTGCGGCAATGGAGAGGTAGTCGCCCATATAACCGGTGGCCAGACTGGGGATAGGTGAAGGTGTAAATGCCACATCGCTGACTGCAAAGTCGGTGAAGGTCTGGGCCCCGTCAGTAGATACGGAGCACCAGGCTTCGGCCTGGGTTGGGGTAGCATTGCGGTTATCGTAAAAAACAACGGCGACATTGCCGTTGGCCGGATCGCAGGTAATCCAGGGGAGGTAATGCTGTTTATTTGTACCCAGCGGATCGGTATTTACTTTCAGCGGAGTGGACCAGGTAAGGCCTTTATCTGATGATTTGATCAGGTAAACTTCAACACCTGAACCTGTATTTACACCGGGGGTATTTACATTTGACCAGACTACGTATATATTACCCCGATTATCCCCATCGCTGAGATCGACGGCTACACTGGGGAATGAATTCACGCGCATATTCTCAGTAACATGATGAACCCTGATTCCTCTGATATTGTTTATGATGCGGGCTGCAGGTAACCAGGTAACACCTCCATCCAGTGAGCGGGCCATGGCAAGTGCATTTTCATCGGCAGAGGAGTTATCGTAAATAGCCCAAACAACATATACTTCACCGTTGGGTCCGGTTTTGATGTTTACACCCTGGTTATGTCCCAAAGCATTGGCTGCTGCACTTACATGTACCACTGAACTCCAGGTTAATCCGTCATCAGCCGATCGTGAAACACCAATCTGCCCGTCGTTGCTTCCTCCAAAAGTGGTCCAGGCATCGTACAGGTGCCCATTAAAGGCGCTGCTTGTACTGTTGTCGATCCACATATGATTTTTATCCAGCATGCTCTGAAAACCCGGGGGAGACGGAGCCACGGCTTTTACAGTCCATGAAGTCCCCTGGTTGTCGCTGTAAGCAACGCTCTGTCCACTGGCACTGTTGATATATCCTATAAACCATCTTCCATTGTGGTTGATGGCAGTGGTGGGGTCGCCGCTGTTGCTTCCGCTGGGTCCCTGTATACTTCCGCCCCAGGTGGATGCGCTGTCGGATGAATTCAGGTAATCGGCTCCATATACGGTTCCGGTACTGGGTTGGTTAGTTGAATTATTCGAATTGATCACCAGGGCAGGATCGTCGGGCGAAACAAAAACCGAGTTCTCGCTTTGGGTTGAAGTGGTAGTGGTTACAGGAATATCCACAGAATTCACCGTAGCCATTCCCCTGATGAGGATTTTGCTGGATTTATAAACCGGCGAAGGAGCCAGGGCCATGGGAGCGACCGGAACAAGTCCGGCTTCGGCCATTCTTTTCCAGTAGCCCATATTATCTATTCGCGTATCTACCTTATACTTGGCCGGAAGCATATCGAAGGTAAATTTGACGGTATCTTTCTCAAATTCAAATTCCTTTTCCTGCGAAAAGGAATAAAACGAAAAGAAAAACAAGGAAAACGTAAGGAGTAAAAGTGATTTCATGGATTTAAACTATAAGGATGAGGTTTGGAATTATCAGGGGACGGCAGGGGCATGCGCTTATACAATTGGAGCTACGAAGGTAGTATTTTATTTAACAAGGGGAATGTCCGAAAGTTCTGAATAAATTGTTAAAACAGGCAGGATTCGTATACCGCCTGAATGAAATGAAAATGATGAAAAATGCAGATCTGCAAACGCCAAAAGGATTAAAACCAATAACTTATCTCAGTTTTCGCAAAATAGTAACTCCCAAATTGCCCCACTGATTTTGCTGAATAAAGTAATTCACATAGTTTGGTTTGTACGAAAGTAATATCGAAAGAAGTTTTATAAGCGTTATGTTGCAAATCCTGAGGCAAAAATAAATTATCCGGGGAATGAACAGTTCCCGGCGCATGAAAGGTTGATTCAAAAAGATTATTCCCTGGCGTGGAAAACCAGTAAGGGCTTGCCGGTTTCGCTGTATATTTTCCGTGAAACGCTCGGTATAAAAATTTTCTCCAGCAGGTTCCGTTTGTGGGTAACCACAGCCAGGGCATCCACCTGGTGATCCCGGATATAGGTTTCGAGGCCATTCAGCACATTATCACTGATAAGATTTGTGAAACTGATATCAATTCCTTTATACTCGTGCAAGAGGTGCGATTTTAATTCATCCAGCTTAACGGTGTCCCAGGGTTTCTTCTCCACCAGGCAAATGTGAACGCAGTGAATGCTGATGTCGAAGGGGGACAGCATCTGTATGAGGCGGTTGAGGGCCGAATAATCCGATGGATCCAGGTCGGTGGCAAACAGCAGGGTCTTGATTTCCTTAATTGTTTTCACCGTGCCGACAGGTAGCGCCAGGACCGGTATGGAAGAATTTTCGATCACTTTACTCACTACGCGGCCGAACGCCTTGTAATTATCACGGGTTAATCCCCTGGTTCCCATGATAATGATGGCCGGCTTATATAGTTTACTGTAATCCAGTATTTCATCCACGCTGGAGCCGTTAAGCAGCTTTGCCGAAACATGAATGTGGGATAGGTTTTCCTTGATACACCATATTTTTAACTTATGCTCGAGCTTAAGCATGCTTTCGCGTGCACTTTTTTCAATTTCGCGAAGGCTTTCCACCAGTTTAATCTGGTAGGAATAATGGTCGGCATAAGGTGATACATCAATAGAGGGATTATAAAACACATGCACCAGCTTCACCTCAGCTTTGTATTTGGCTGCCAGACTAACGGCAAAGCGGCAGGCGTTGAAGGATATATCCGAGAAATCGACAGGTACCAGTATCCTTCGTATAACTTGTATTTTGTGCAGGGCATTTTCCTTGGCACTTCCGGTATCCTGCGAAGAGAGGTTTATAATTTTGATGGCATTCTCCAGATCCTTTTCTTTCACACGCAGGTCAACCGACCGCTGAGGCAGATCCGTTTCCCGGTTGACCATAAAACAGTCGATACCACTGTCCTGTAATATGATTTGCAGCAGCAAGGCCCTCGACCAGGTGAAATGGCCTACTGTGATGATTCGTTCTTTGATAAGTTTCATATACCCTCCTATTAAAAAAAGAACACTTGGAACTAATTACAAATATAGTAAATATTGGGGTAAAAACCACGGATATGCTTGACTAAATTTCACTACCCCCTGCTTTTCGTTGCCGCAAAGGAGGTCACAAATATGCAAGTTGCTTATTTTATGCTGATTATAAACGGGTTTAAGTGCCGTCAAATGCCGTTTTAATAGTTTATGGCGTAAATATTCATACCTTTGCAAAAATCAGAATTTTATGCAGCGTAATAGCAGGCCGGGAAAGGGTGCCCCGAAAAGTAGTGATGCCCGGCCTAAAAGAAGTTCATCCGCCGGAGGCGGAAGATCCTCATCAACAGGCAGAAGTTCCAGCAGAAGTACAGGTAAAGATGAATCCCCCCGCCGTTCCTATGGTAAGAGCGGAGATGGGGAAAGTCGCAGCCCGCGTACCTTTGGGAATAACGAAAGAGGCGATAGTCGCCCGCCACGTGAATTTGGCAACAACGCCGCCCGCCCGGGTCGCCCGTTTAACAAAAGCAGTGAAGGTGAAAGACCGGCACGCCGTTCGTTCGATAAGAGCGGGGAGGGTGAAAGACCTGCCCGTCGTTCCTTCGACAGAAGCGAGAACAGCGACAGGCCGGCCCGTTCATTCGACAGAAGCCCAGGCGGTGAAAGACCAGCCCGACGTCCGTTTGATAAAAGCGGCGACAGGGAAAGACCGGAACGCCGTTCCTTCGACAGAAACGGGGCAGGTGAGAGACCTGAACGCCGCTCATTTGAACGGAGTGGTGACAGTGAAAGACCAGCCCGCCGTACATTTGAAGGCAGAGGCGAAGGTGAAAGACCTGCCCGCCGCTCATTCGATAAAAGCGGGGATGGTGAAAGACCAGCCCGCCGTACATTTGAAGGCAGAGGCGAGGGTGAAAGACCAGCCCGCCGTTCATTCGATAAAAGCGGGGAGGGTGAAAGACCAGCCCGCCGTACATTTGATAAAAGCAGTGAGGGTGAAAGACCGGAACGCCGTTCATTTGAAAGAAGGGCCGATGGTGAAAGACCAGCACACCGTCCATTCGATAATAGGAGTAGTGAAGGTGAAAGGCCTGAACGCAGATCATTCGACCGTAGCGGAGATAATGACAGACCAGAACGACGTTTATTTGATAAAAGCGGTGAAGGTGAAAGGCCTGAACGCAGATCATTCGACCGTAGCGGAGATAATGACAGACCCGCACGCCGTTCATTTGATAAAAGCGGTGAAGGTGACAGGCCGGAACGCAGATCATTCGATCGTAACGGAGATAGTGACAGACCCGCACGCCGTTCATTTGATAAAAGCGGTGAAGGTGACAGACCGGCACGTTCTTTCGGCAATAGCAGCGAAAGGCCCGAACGTCGTACTTTCGACAGGAACAGCGGAGGCGACAGGCCAACACGCCGTACCTCCGACAGAAGCACAGACCGTAAAGGCAATTACGACCGTAAACCGGCAACCAAAACGTACCCCGGCAGTAAACCCGGCATTCCAAGTGCCGACGGGAGTATGCGCCTTAACAAATTCCTGGCGAATTCGGGCATATGCTCACGTCGTGAAGCAGATGAACTGATAGTGGCGGGTGCAGTTACCGTTAATGGTGTTGTTGTTACTGAATTAGGGACTAAAATTTTACCTACCGATAAAGTTCAATACGGCGACGATAACGTTCGCCGCGAGAAACTCGTGTATGTGCTCCTCAACAAGCCAAAAGGATATATTACCACCACCGACGATCCCTACGATCGCAATACGGTAATGTCGTTGGTGGCTGATGCAGGCCGCGAGCGGATTTATCCTGTAGGCCGCCTCGACCGCAACACCAGCGGGCTGTTACTGTTTACCAACGATGGTGAACTGGCAACCAAACTGATGCATCCGAGCCATAAAATACGCAAGGTTTATCATGTAGAACTGGATAAAGCGCTTACCAAAGCCGACCTGCTAACCATTGGTGAAGGCATTGAACTGGAAGACGGACTTGCCCAGGTTGACGAGATTTCGTACGACGAGAGCGGAGCCAGCAAACGGGAAATAGGCGTTGAGCTTCATTCGGGCCGCAACCGTATCGTTCGCCGCATTTTCGAATCCCTGGGATACGATGTGGTAAAACTGGACCGTATGATCTTTGCCGGGCTTACCAAGAAAGATCTGCCCCGCGGACGCTGGCGTTTCCTTACCGAAAAGGAAGTTAACTTCCTGAAAATGATAAAATAAGTACCCTCAGGCAAAAAAACTTCCTGAAGGTACTCCGGAGTGACAAAAATAATTACCTTTGCACTCCAATTTGCCCCGGTGGCGGAATTGGTAGACGCGTCGGTCTCAAAAACCGATATATGTGAGTATGTGCCGGTTCGATTCCGGCCCGGGGTACGCCTGAAAAACGCTAGTAATTTGTATAACAAATTATTAGCGTTTTTTGCTTTTTCCCTTTTGTCAATCCGGATCTCAAAAGTTGCCGGATTGATTAGAATAACCCCCCGGCTATGCCTGATTTCTTAGCTTTGCATCCTGAATTATTCACTGAATGCTAAATCACATCCGCAATATTGCTGTCATGGCTCATGCCGATGCCGGTAAAACCACCCTAACCGAACAGTTCCTGTATCTGTCGGGTCAAACCCATCAACCAGGAAATGTGGACCAGGGCACTGCACAAACGGATTTTCTGCCTGTTGAAAAGGAAAGGGGAATTTCGGTCAGCTCGTCGCATACCTCCTTTTTTTGGAATAATACCCGCATTAATTTAATAGATACTCCGGGCCACGTTGACTTCTCAGCCGATGTGGAGCGTATGATGCGCGTTCCCGATGCCGTGATACTGGTGATTTCGGCAGTGGAAGGAATCCAGGCCCACACCGAAACGCTCTGGGGCGCTTTACGCGAACGCCGCATCCCGGTGCTCTTCTTTATCAATAAAATTGACCGTATGGGGGCTGATTCGGAAGCGGTTATCCGTGCGATTGAAAAAGAATTGAAAGTAAGCCCGCTGGTACTTCAGGAAACAGGCAGGGAAGGATGTAACGAAGTTGCCATTGAAGGCCTGTGGAACATGGGTTATATGCAGGCACGGCTGCTTGAGCAGGTAGTTGAAAGCAATGAATCCCTGCTTAACAGCTACCTGGAAGAGAATAAAGCAGAATTCGCGGAACTTGATGCCCAGTTAACCCGGCTGATCCGGGGCTGTGCTGTTTATCCCCTCTTGTTTGGTTCAGCCAAAATGGGAATCGGCATGGAGGAATTGTTGAATTTCGTTACCGCTTACTTTCCCGGTTCCTCTGGCGACTCCGGAAAACCCTTGTCGGCATTGGTTTATGGAATTGGGCATGATAAAATCATGGGCAAAATCGCCTATGTGCGTTTGTTCAATGGTTCCATCAGCAGCCGGGAAGTGGTATTCAACTCAAGCCAGGGGACCCATGAAAAAGTAACCCAGGTACGGCGGGTTTTCCCCGGGCACTATGAAGATACGGGAATGGTAGAAGCCGGCGACCTGGCAGGTATCAGCGGGCTTGGAAGCGTAAGCGTAGGCGATATACTCGGTCTTGCAGATGCGGGCATTCCCCTTGAAGTAAAATTAAGTACTCCCCTGATCATCGTCCAGGTAAAGGCTGTAAATAGCAAGGACTACCCGGCACTGGCTTCTGCCATGCAGGAGCTTTCCGAAGAGGATCCGGCCCTGGAATTCGAGTGGCTGCGCGAGGAAGCGGAACTGCAGATAAAAATCATGGGGTGGATACAGATGGAGGTACTCGAACGCATACTGGCCGACAGGTTTAAAATTGAAGCAAAACTCGAAAACCCGACCGTGATCTACCGTGAAACCCCTTCCCTGGCAGCCGAAGGCTTTGTCAGGTATTGGATGCCAAAGCCCTGCTGGGCCATCATGAAGTTCAGACTGGAACCCGGTGAAAGGGGCAGTGGCATAATTTATCAAAGTAAGGTGCCGGTGAATGACGTACAGCAAAAATACCAGAATGAGGTCGAAAGAAGCATAAGCGGTGCGTTGAAGCAAGGCATCAAGGGCTGGGAGGTTTCCGATGTACGTATCACTCTGATAGAAGGGGAAGACCACCCCGTGCATTCCAGGGCGGGTGATTTCGCGGTGGCCACCCCTATGGGAATCATGGATGGACTTGTGAACGCAGGCACCACCCTTATGGAACCCATGATCCGCTATAAGATTGTGGCTCCCGAAGAACTGCTGGGCCTGATAACCAGTGATATCACACGCATGAGGGGAAATTTTGAACCGCCGGCCATCCAAAACGAACGCTTAACTTTATGCGGTGAACTTCCGCTGGCAACCTCCCTCGGCTTCCCGGTAAAGCTAAGCTCACGCTCGGGAGGTAAAGCCCGCATTTCCACGCATTTTTCAGGCTACCGCGAATGCACCGATGAACAGGGTGTGATACGTCCTTATAAAGGTATCAGTCCGCTCGACACGGCAAAATATATACTGAAGGCGAGAAAGGCGATTCAGTAATGGGATGTCGGATGTGGGATGTGGGATGTGGGAAATAAGTTAATGCAGACCTTGGCTGAAGTGTTTCAAGTGATAAGTCTTTCCCGAATTATAGTTTGTATGCCGGAAATTAGAGTCCGGAATTACATCCTATGGATTGCACCCTATTTCTTGCTTTTTTAAAGGTTCGAAATAATGATATTCCTCACTTTTTCGGAAATCTGGTTCGAGTCCATTTCCTTAAATTCAGCCGGCATAAGCGGAGGTGAAACGATAACGTTGACCCTGGCTGACCTGATAATAGAACTTCCTTTTGGCATAATACCCTTTGATCCGCTTATAGTTATCGGCACTATGGGAACACCTGCCTTTAAAGCCAGCCTGAGTCCGCCGGCCCTGAATGGTCCCACGGTTCCGTCGGCACTACGGGTCCCTTCAGGAAATATAACAATGCAATGTCCAGCTTTGAGCTGCCCGGCAGCATCGTTGATGGCCGTGAGCGATTGACGGGGATCCTTTCGATCGATAAAAATACAGCCAATGTATTTCATCCAGCGGCTAAAGGAAGGCACTTTCAATAACTCCAGTTTGGCGATAAAACCTTTATCGCGGGGAATATGCCCGATCAGGATTGGGATATCAAAATTACTCTGGTGATTGGCCACAAAGAGTACACCACCGGTTTTGGGTACATTTTCGATGCCGCTTAGCTGTATGGACGAACCATTCATGGCAAGACCTGTTTGCGCCCAGTTTCGTGCTATGGCATGCGCACAGGCATCCCTTTCGGCGATTTTGCCCTGCCTGTTCAGTTTCATCAGTGTAAACCTGGGTTTCAATAAACTCCACCACAGGTACGCGAACCAGCTGATCGTTTTTAACACGCTATTCTCCTTTATTAAATGATTGGTAATTACTTAGCCTGGACAAAGCGTCAAGAAGATTGGATTGGTACGGGCCCGGAAAGGTACAATCAGAATAACTGTTTCCCGTTCCACGATCCGCATAACGAACCCCGATCCTGCAAAATTACGGTAATTCTGCCAGAATTGAATCATATATTCGCAATAGTCATTATGTTAGACCGGAAACCCTTAAGATATTTGGTTGATTGCCATATATTTGAAAATATTAAAGCTGGTGTCAAAATTAAATAAACAAATATACCGAAACCAGATGTTTTGTTTTTAACTTTACGTCATCAAACTATTTTACTATGCTTCAATATCTATCAATGTCAAAAAGTATTGCCCGAAGATTATTGTTCACAGGGATCCAACTCCTTTTCACCGGTATTTACAGCAGCGGGTATTGCCAGACCGCATTTCAGAGGCTCTATGGAACCATGGATAATGATGCCGGTTATTCGGTTACCGGATGTTCATCTGGCGGGTACCTGATAGGCGGATCTACCTCCAATTTTTATACGACCGATCCCGACCTATACCTTTTGCGGATAGATGAGAATGGTGATACTTTGTGGACGCGATCCTATCCCAATCCCAATATCTGGGATGTCAATGCTCTTGTCATGGAGCAGATGGACCATGCTTTTATTGTCGGCAACAATGCCGAAAGCGAAAAGGCCCGCATCTCGTTGCACAAATACAGCGATAGCGGTACGGAATTATGGACGCAGAACTACGACCTGGCTGACGATGCCTATATATATTCACTGATCAGTACGCCAGATACGGGTGTCGTGTTTTGTGGCACAGTAGGCTGGGCAGAGCAAAAAGTTCTACTATTCCGGACCGACAAAAGCGGTAATGAAATCTGGCAACGTTCCTATGGCGGAAATTTTGACGAAGATTATACCGGCCGGCAGGTTATACATACCCAGGATAACGGTTATATGATTTGCGGATTTAAAAGAGAAGGCGGCGGAACCGAGGTCAGGCTTGGGATGATTATCAAGACCGATACGAGCGGCGTGGCAAGCTGGATAAAATACTATCAAAGCACGGATTACTACCAGAGATTTTTCAATGACATCAAACAAAATGCTGACGGCAGCTACATCGTGGCAGGTTTCGATGCCACATCCAATTATATTAACCCCGGAGTATTCCCGTTTCTGAGGAAACTGAACCAAAGCGGGAACGTGGTTTGGACAAAGTACTATAATTTTGTGAAGCCGATCCAGTCAGTTTTTCTTACCAATTCCGACCAGTACATTGTCACCGGAGCCTCAGCCGACTCGGCCATAGTTGCGAAAATTGATACCAGCGGGAACTTGCTTTGGTCATCCTATATTGTTTCGAAATATGAGAATGCCAATTTATACTCAGCAATACCCACATACGGTGATGGATATATGATTACCGGGAGTTCGGCATCAACTGCCGGATATGGGGGCACCGATGTTTTGATACTTAAGGCCAACCAGGATGGCCTTCTGACCGGTCTGCATGAAGGAAATCCTGAGGTGAAGGTCAAGCGGATAAGCATTAGTCCCAATCCCTGCACCGAAAAAATTGAAGTGAAATGCGAATACGATATTCTTTCATTAGCTATCTTCGACTCAAAAGGGTGCTGCTTGTACCAAAACAGCCCGGGAACCTATAGTGGTGGCCTGCTGACAATTCAGGCAGACAAATTCCCCAAAGGCCTGCTTTATTTACGTTGTATTACAAATCAAGGTGTTCTTTCACAGAAGTTTATAAAATTTTAATTCCAGTAGTATGAATCACAGGAGAACCGTTTTCTCATTCATAGTCCTTGCATGTTTTCTGTTCGTTTCGGGCAATGTTTTTTCCCAGGATTGGAAATGGGCGTTCAGCGGCAAAGGGGCAAGTTACCAAACCGAGTTGCTGACAACTGACAAGTACAACAACACCTATTTCGCGGTATATTATAACGACACACTCACCGTTAACGGGCAATCGTACTATCACGAACAATGGACGTATAATTACAACTGTTTGCTCCTCAAACTCGACAAAGAGGGGAACCTGCTCAATCAGACCGATTTTTATTCGCCAAACACGGTAGGCGGTTCCTTGCTGGGGATGAAGGCGGCAGCCGATTCGGCAGGCAATATTTATGTTGGGGGAGAATTCTCGGTCAGGATGTTTGTTGGCGATACCGTGATCAACCACCTGCCTTTGCCTTACTATGAATCGCCTTCCACATACCTTCTTAAATTCGATTCCAATTTTGAAATGAAATGGGCAAAAGTTATGGGCTGCGAGCATTATGTGTATTTTCAGAATATTGCTATACGCCAAAATCAGCTGTATTATTCCGTGTCCCCTCATTCCTGGTCATCGCCCAATCCCACCACTTTATATTGTTTCGGGCAGGACACCTTGTATTTTCCCAGGGACCAGGAATACTCGGTGCGTTTTAATATAGATTTGAATGGGGTAATATTGTCACACAGCACAATTCATGGAAATGGGGTATATATAGATCGGGAATTAATTGCCGAAAACAACGAGCGGTTTCTGATCGGGACCGCTTCCGACACCCTGTTTTTTGATAACAAACCCATATTTGTCCCCGATACGGCCAGTTACTGGCAGCAGTATATACTGCGTTTCAACAGCACTGATTCTCTGGTCGGCGTTACCGGAATTAAAACAAGCAGTCAGTCCTTTATCGAAATTGTTGCTGCCAACGCAAACGACGAATTGTTTTTTCGGGTAAACGACACTCAGGGGCTTTCAATCGGACATGACACCATCCCACCGGCCTATAACGGCACCAGTATTATCGGCAAACTCGATGCCCAGCGCAATATGTCCTGGTTCGAAAGCCTGAGGTGGATCGGCCCTGCTTCAGGCATATATATGGCACAGCTACACGACACTCTCTACGCGGTCTGTGCCATGTCATATTTTCTTGTAATGAAAGACACAACAATCCTTAATCCCGAAGGCCTATACGAAAACTGTATCCTGAGTTTTGCGCCCAACGGATCTATGCTTCCCTATAATATCACCAATACAACCGGCGAATCCCATCCAACCGGTCTGGCCTTCGACAACTGCGGAAACTTAATGCTCTCGGGCACTTACCAGGGCAATGCCTATTATGGGAACGATACACTCGTAAGCTTAGCAAGTTGGAGCAAACCCGACCTTTTTATCGCTTACCTGAGCAATTCCAAAAAAGATATCGACCTTGGGCATGATACCGTAGTATGCGGCCAATATGTTATTCATGGTCCCCCGGGTTGGGAACATTATTTATGGAACCAGGGAACAGGAATTGAAAAAGACCTGCTGGTTACCGAATCAGGGAAATACACACTCAGAGCCTGGACCAACAAATGCTGTTCGATGGAAGATTCGGTGAATGTGACCATAATGCCATTGCCTTTGACGGATTTAGGCAAGGATACAATCCTGAAGCAGAGCCACACCATGGAATTATCAGTGCCTGCCGGGTACGACAAATACAAATGGTCCACAGGAGCGGAGACCAATTCTGTAGTTCTTGCAGGATCACAGTTGACAGTCGGATTCCATTCCATCTGGTGCGAGGCTACCAATAACAATTGCAGCAGTACCGATACGCTGTTGATAGAAGTAATTGACGACTATGGAATTAGCGAAATTCCGGGAATGGAAATCCGGATCAAGCCGAATCCATTTTCGGATCGGTTTAGCCTTACCTGCGACAAACCGATACAGGAAGTGCAGGTATTCGACTGCTCGGGAAAACTGCTGTCCACTTTTCATCCGGCACAGGAAATGGCGCAGCCCCTCATGGTAACGCAACCGTTTCCCGGGAACCATTTGCTGATACTGAAAATTAAAACTGTTGATGGGATTTATTATAAAAAAGTGCTTCAGATCAATAATGGCGACTAATCCGATTTGGATAAAAGGCTTTTTGTTTTGTGCTGACTATTCAGCGCCGGAAAAAGCCGTTTTGCCACAGATTTCACTAATTGTCACAGATTGATACTGCTCATCGACAGGTTTTTTCATGAAAACTGATAAAATCAAAAGGATTCGAATCTATGTGATCTGAGCAGTCTGTGACAAGCCTTGGTTTATATTACTTTCATAGCGAGGAAATGTTGCGTTTTGTAAAATGTATCCGTCAGCGCAAAATAGTTTTAAACAACGACCCCTTTAAAACCTTTTTTGTCCTAATTTCGCAGTATTAAAATCAAAATTTTGAATTATGGAAATCATAGGAAAATTAGCTCAGTTGTTGCCTTTGGTAACCGGACAAGGCAAAAATGGGGAATGGCGCAAACAGGAATTTATTATAGAAATCGCTGATGGACAGTACCCTAAAAAAGTATGTTTCTCCCTTTGGGGCGACAAAATTGACCAGGCCGGATTAACCCTGAACGAAACGTTTAAAGTGTTTTTTGATATAGAAAGCCGCGAGTATAACACACGCTGGTTTACCGAAGCCAAAGCCTGGAAAGTTGAAAAACAAGGTGCTTCCACTACAGTTCATACCTCATCGCCCCAGATGCCTTCGGAACCGACTGCTTCATTCAATGCAGCACCGGTTGAAGACGATTTGCCTTTCTAAATTCAGGCTTTGAGCCTGGCTTTCAGGCTGGGAATGAAGACGAAGCGAATGGTGAAAGAATAAATACTGAAGCAATTCAGCTAAAGGGATTTTGCCTTTTCAACATTAAGCCTGTAGGTCAGTGGAAAAAGAAGCACATTTCCTGAGCCTGAGCTGCGAACAAGTAAGCGGTGGAGATCCTTAAACTTAAATTCAAGGAAATAAGAAATCAGGTGATAACATGTCTTTTATAGGATATGCTTTATCACCTGATTTGCATTTCGAAGTAAATAATACTGAAGGAGAGTATCATGGACAGTATTGTTACTACAATCCCAATACGGAAAAATTCCATAAACCTGATTTTCACACCTTTGCTTCCGGCCGATTCAATTACAATCAGGTTCGCCATGGCCCCGATGATAGTCGCATTCCCGGCCAGGGTGGAAGCAGAGGCCAGCGCCAGCCACAATACAGGACTGCCTGCCGCTTTCATAAAAGGAAGCATCACCACGGTAAACGGTACATTGCTTACCACCTGCGACATCAACAGACTTAAAAAGTGAATTCCCAGCAGACCTGATGCATTCCCGGTCAGCCTGAGCTGATTCAGCATTTGCTCCAGCAGGCCGGCTTTTTCGACCGCATGCACCACCACAAACAGAGAAGCAAAGAAAAGCAGCAGTACCCAGTCGACCTGCCGTATCACGGCCGATGGTTTGATGCGCCCCAGCAGCAATATGAGGGAGGCCCCGATCAACGCAATCAGCGGGATGGAAAGATGAAGCGGGCGGCTCAGGAAAAACAGTACGATAACCAGGATAAAGATGGGGACCGAAAACCGCATGGAACGATAATCAAAAGAAATGGCATCCACCACGGCAGCCGTATCCGGTTTTATTTTTCTGTCGGCAATAGGAAAATGCGGACTTATGACTGTAGGATAATACCATTTTACAAAATAAACGATCAGGGCCATTCCGGTAAGCGAAACCGGGAACAGGTATAGCAGAAAATGTCCGTACGAAATACCTGAATTAATGCCTATAAGCATGTTCTGAGGATTGCCGGTAATGGTCATAGCACTTCCTATGTTGGCTGACAGGATTTCAGCAATCAGGAAAGGCACGGGATTGATCTTCAACGAGCGGCATATTCCGATGATGACCGGGGTAAAGAGTAACACAACTGCGTCGTTCACCAGGAAGGCGCTGGCTATGCCCGTGGTAAAAGTAAGCACGGCAAGTAATTTGAATGGGGTATCCGCTACTGCCATGGTGCGGGTTGCAATCCAGACAAAAAAACCATCGAGTTCCAGAGTCGCAACAATGATCATCATGCCCAGCAAAAGTGCGATGGTGTTGAAATCGATAGCCCGTATGGCTTCGTCGAAGGTGATTACCCCAAAAAGAATCATGGCCACAGCACCGAAGAATGCGGCGGAGGGCCTGTCGATATTCATTCGTGGGAGGCGGGTAAAAATGATCCCGATATAGGTGAGGATAAAAATAATCAGGGCGGTGGTTTGCATGGAAGGGGTGAGATCAGGGCGGGTAGGGATTTGATTAGAGGGTTCCGGGTTCCGGGTTCCGGGTTCCGGAGTTCCGGGTTCCGGAGTTCCGGGGGAGAGGTTTAATTGGAGAGACGGGGAGACAAGGAGACGGGGAGACAAGGGGAAAAGGAGGCAGGTTTTAGTTTGATACTTAAGGCTTTTTTATTGCCGCAGGCAGAATACAGATTCCGGCGGCAAAGCGGCCGGTGATGCCCCCCGAAGCACGTGATGAAAAGAATACCTGCGGGTTGCATTTTGTACACAGTGCTGATGTTTCTATGTTTTCAGGTTTTACACCCTGATCAGTAAGCTGTTTGCGGTTGGCATACCAGAGGTCGAAATGAGGCTGTGAGGAGTAGGGCTGTGCAACCAAATAGCCTTCGGTAGTGCCGAAACTCTGCTGCACAACCTCCCTGACCTCGTCTCCTACCTCGTAACAGCAGGAACCGATAGAAGGCCCAATGCCGGCGAGTACATCAGCCGGATCGGTACCGAAATGTTCGGCCATGGCCCGGATGGTATTTGCGGTGATGTGCTGCACGGTTCCACGCCACCCGGCATGGATTACGGCACTTACCTTCCTTACCGTATCGAATAACAATACAGGCACACAGTCGGCTACCATCACCATCAGGCAAATCCCGGACAAATTGGTAATTGTAGCATCCGTTCGCGGATTCACGGTTAAAACTCCGCTTTCTATCGCTTTCTGATCAATAATTTTCACATCTCCGCTATGCACCTGGCTGGCATACAGGAACATATTGACTGGAATTCCGATTTTCCCGGCTAATAGGGCACGGTTTGTCAAAACATGATCTGAATGATCGGCGGTATGAAGTCCCAGGTTCAGACTGTCGTATGGCGGAAGGCTCACGCCACCCGAACGGGTAGTTACAAAATGAAGCAGATCCGGGATACGGTCCAGATTTTCAAATCTGATTAAATCGAATGCACTTGTATAGTGTTCCATTTTTATCCTTATGAACTTCAAATGTATCTAAAAAGAGGGAACATCCACATCCGGCCAGTCTCATATTCTAAGTCAACGCTTCTAACCTCCTGACAATTAACAAGTATTAACAATAATTAACGGCTAATAAGAATGGAGATAAGCAATGTTATTTAATTTTGAATCCAAATCCCGGTCACTCACTCTCAAAACAGAACTCTATGAAATCAAAAATCAATCAACGCTTTTTCCTGCTTTCATTTGCCATTGCAGGATTCATTCTTGTTTCGGGCCGCAGCTTTGCGCAGTTGAACCAGGAAGATCAGCCCAAAGGCAAAAAGACCATTACCATTCATGTTACCAAAGAAGAGAACGGGAATGTCATCGTGATAGATACTACCGTTATAACCGATGGGGACTTCGATGCGGATGCCTTCCTGGAAAACAAGGGAATCAGCAATGAGATGCCAGAAGAATCGGGTAACATGGAAAAGGACATAATTATCCGTCATCATGGGATGAAAGAACCCGGATGGAATGATTCGGAAGACCGGCTGCTTGATACCCTGGCAGATAATGATCGCCGTGTATTTGTGTTCCGCGATCGGCCCGGTTTTGATATGCCGGCTCCATCACGCCATCATCCCGATATGCCATTCAATTTCAACATGCCCGGGCAATTCCCTCCTATGCAGGGCCCATGCTTTGAAGATATGCTGGAAGGAATGGCCAGGTCGTTCGGGCTGGATGACTTGATGCCATTAGGCGATATGAAACAGATTGTTGTAAAAAAGAAACACCACGGGAAAGAGGTCACCATCACTTTCCAAGACCGGGATACCGAATGCTGTAAACACGGTCATGGCAGGCATAACGAAGAAAGGGTGATGATTTATAAAAATAAAGACCGCCGTGATTTCTCCCCAAATGAGGAACGTATCATTATCAGGGGTAATCCGGGTGAGAAAGTAATCA
>CAIPFN010000168.1 GCA_903864265.1 uncultured Bacteroidales bacterium
ATGAATAAAGTTGAACTGTATCAGAGTCTTAGAACTGTTTTGGCCGACAGGCTTGTACTGCTGAAAGATAAGCCGGAAGAAACGGTCGACTCGACGCTGACGGCCTTGTGGCTTTCGGCCTTTGGGTCCAGTTATTCCGTTGAAGAAGCGATTAAGATGCCATTACCGGATCTGTCGGTTGAACAAACAAGCGTTCTGGAAGACATGATCGGGCAAAGATTGAATAATACGCCCCTGGCTCATATAACCGGCCGGCAGAGTTTTATGGGTATAGAGTTGTTGACCGACCGCAGGGCCTTGATTCCCCGGAAGGAAACCGAAATTCTGGGGTGGAAAGCACTGGAATTAAGCCGGAACCTGGCCTTGCATAAGGCGAAAGTAAATATTATCGACGTTTGTTGTGGTGCAGGAAACCTGGGGCTGGCTTTGGCCCGTTTCAACCCGGATGCTATAATCTCAGCATCTGATTTATCGTCCGAAGCGGTTGAATTAACCCGGGATAATATTCAGTTCTTGAAACTCAGCGATAGTGTTCACGCGGAGCAGGGTGATTTATTTTCAGCATTTGAGAATGATGATTATTACGGGAAAACGGATCTGATCGTCTGTAATCCGCCATACATTTCGAGTGCAAAAGTGCCTAAAATGATTTCGGAGATTTCGGAAAATGAGCCTGTCCTCGCTTTCGACGGGGGGATGTTAGGAACTAAAATCATTTTGAAACTTATAGTGGAAGCACCCCGGTTTTTAGTGCAGGGAGGATGGGTGATATTTGAAATAGGAGTCGGACAAGGCATGTTTATTAAGCAACTATGTGAACGATCCGAGTTTTATGGAAATGTGGATTCGGTAGCGGATAATGATGGAAATATCCGGGTCATATTGGCTCAGAGAGTGTAAGCGATTCATTTTCAATAAATATCAGCGCTTTCAGAACAGAAAACTAACAGAAGTTCAATTATCAAATAAAATCGGTCATGAAAACAAAACGGTTTAAATCATTATGCTTAATGATACTGACTGTATTCGTATCGTTATTAATGGTTCAATGTACTACTAAATTCGTTTCGAAGAAAGGGGAGATCAAAATACTGTTTCTTCACCACAGTACCGGTGATGCCATCTGGAAAGGAGGAAGCCAATCGGTCGAAATAAAAGGAATACATCTGGGCGCGGCTTATGATGTCCCTCAGTGGTTTAAAACCTATAACAAAACCAAAGGAACGGATTATCAGATTACCCAGAAAATTTTCCCCAACGAAAAACCGTATGGGTGGAGCAACTATCCCTATGATTATTACAATATATGGGTGAAACATGCCGGTGAAACGGCATATATGGGCGAACCTACCCTTGAAATGCTTACAAAAGAATACAAGGTCATAATCTTTAAGCATTGTTATCCCGTTTCCGGCCTGAAGTCGGATACAGTCAACGTGAGTATTGATTCACCCGAAAAAACCATCGAAAATTACAAGCTTCAGTACATGGCCTTGAAACAGGAAATGCTGAAGTTTCCTGATACGAAGTTCATTGTCTGGACCGGGGCGGTGATGGTGCACTCCCAATTAAAGGAAGCTGATGCAGAACGGGCCAGGGCGTTCTTCGAATGGGTGCGTACAACCTGGGATACCGAAAATGATAATATATTCGTTTGGGATTTTTATGATCTGGAAACCGAAGGCGGTTTGTATTTAAAACCGGAATATGCCACTTCGGTTTCAAATTCACATCCCAATAAAGAGTTTTCCCGGAAAGTGGCTCCCTTTTTCTGCCAGCGCATAGTGGATGTGATCGAAAACAAGGGTGCGAAAACCACGCTTACCGGAATGTACAAATAAGGAAAGGTGACAGGAAAACCTGTTAAATCCTTGATATACTGAACCATGCATCATAACTAAACCTGGTTGGTCGTGTTAATCTGCCGGTTTTGGTTGGAAATGAATCATTAGAGGGATGCGGGTTTTGTGCACCCAATCATACAAGTGAAATTCAATTAAATAGTATAATCATAAATAACA
>CAIPFN010000169.1 GCA_903864265.1 uncultured Bacteroidales bacterium
CGTTCAGAAAGAAGCCTATTTCTTTAAAAAACCCTTGGTTGTGGCCCGCCCCGAAACCGAATGGGTCGAAATTATCGAAAACGGGGCAGGCATCATTGCCGACGCCAACGAAGCTAAGATTATCGAATCGGTTCAGTATTTCATGGAACATGACAGCCTGGAATTTCCCGAAATTTTTGGTAACGGGACCGCGGCTGAATTTATACTGCGTACAATGCTGGATCAGATGTAGCGCCTTTGGCGGAGATCCACAAACAGCCAATCCGCACTGAATCACCTAGGGTATAAAGCACAAAAATTCTATTTCACCGGCAAATTATCCTATTAGCATTGAACTTACCAGACCCGAACTAAGAGCAAATTAATGTAATCAGGAATATAAAGGACGCATTCGCCGAACATGTTTAAGAAATAAAACAGGATGACAAAAAAAACATACTTAATTCTATTGGTTTTTCTCTTGTCAGACCTGGCGTTTTCGTTCTACCAGCATTACCATATGCCTCTGTATGGCGATGTAGCCGAAATTGTTATACCTGACCAGGTTAAAGGCTACTACCATGTATTGCATGATCCGCTGGGACTGGATGTGCTGATCCGGAATGAAACCTACGCCAACCCGAACCGATACTTTGCGCACTGGTCAGCTTCGCAGTACTTCCTGCACATGCCGCTTTTACTGCAAAAGTTTGTAAGCCCTATTGATAGCATATACCTGTCAGTTGCCCTGGCCAAAACTATCATACATTTACTGGTGCTTTACCTGTTGGCTGTCTTTGTTTCGGGAAAGGGTAATATACTGAAACCGGATTTTTTACTTGCCGCCTCTTTAATGACCTTCCTTTTCCAGACTTCAGGCTATAACAGGTATATGGGTATAATAGACCCATCAGTAATCTACAGTTTTTTCTATGCACTTCCTTTGGGCCTGTTGCTACTCTTTTTCCTGCCTTTTTTCAGGCGTATTTATTACTCACATAATGGCAAGCCCGGCATAGCTGTCAGCATAGCATTAGCCTTGTTTATTCCTGTATTATGTTTAAACGGTCCTTTGGTTCCCGGGGTGGTATTAATTGCCTGTCCGCTTGTACTACTGTATTTATGGCTAAAATATTACAAAATTCTCCCTGGTGGTCCACTACTTAAAAATGCAGTTTCAGCGTTCCTGAAAATCCCGAAATACGTTTTGTACAACTTTGCAGGCATATGCCTGGCAAGCCTGTATTCCTTGTATATCGGCAGGAATAACTCCCTGAACTATGGTGAAACGATTTCATTAGCCGAGCGTTATTCAAGGATTCCTGCGGGAATCTATTACCTGCTCACCCAAAAGCCCGGGTTCCTGTTGCTGTTCAGCATGATAGGGGCTAACCTCCTGATCATAAGAATAAAACACAAAACTGAAGAAGCCAGGAAGTTACTTCAGTTTATAAACTGGATTTTCCTTTTTGCCTTATTGTATATTTTAATGCTGCCCCTGGGCGGATTCAGGAGCTACCGTTCCAACATCATCAGGTACGATACTATAATGCCGGTTACCCTCGGTATGTTCTATATTTTCGGGGCAAGCTCCTTTTTCCTGATTAAGTGCATTTCGAAAAGTCGCAAAATTTTGTATATATCCCTGCTGGTAATGGTTTCATTGTTATTTACCAATGCTGACCGGCCGGATACCAAAGATTACGTTTGTGAAAGGCAGGCATTGGAAACCATGTCCCGCTCAAATGAAAAGGTAATAGCTCTGAATTGCAGCTGCCCCATTATGGAGTGGCACGAAATCACGGATTACAAACGCTCGGATTTAAACGCAGGGTTGTTTTACTACTGGCATATTACGAATGAAAAGAAACTATATTACCAAACCGAAAATC
>CAIPFN010000170.1 GCA_903864265.1 uncultured Bacteroidales bacterium
ATTTCCCAAAATAGCAACCCCAATTTACAGATCATATACAACTGTAAACCAATTACATAAATCATATAAAGCAAAATTTTTGGCATACCAAAGAAAAATAATTTCTTAATATGTACAAATTGGTAATTAGCACCCTAACTTTGTATAAACCAAAATCTGAGGGTTCATTCTCAGATGATTCACTTTTGCCAGGCTGAAATTATTTTTACTTCAAACTACAAAAAATGTTATCGGGAGATTCAATTATCCAGATGAACGACCGGCAAACCAACTCTATTTACAGCTTAAATCAACTTGGCAGGCTCCAAAACCACGAAACTTTAGGTGTTTGCCTCGGGGCGTCAAGCGTTTCATTTGTAAAGCTTCGCGTTATGAACCAGAATACGGTTCAGATTGTGGAGTACCGATCAATTCCCCACGAAGGCAATCCCAGGGCAGTTTTCGTACAAAACCTTCAACAACTGTCCGGGGCCGGAATTCCGGTTGTGCTTACAGGACGAAAATTCAGGAACCTGGTCCGTTTAAAAACCATCTCGGAACCGGAAGCCACCGAATATGCGGCCGGCATGTTTATAGATAACGGCATGCAGATTTCGGCAGTGGCCAGCCTGGGTGCCGAAACCTTCGTGGTGTATGCCCTGGATGAAAAGGGAAAGATCAGGAAATTAATCTCCAAAAACCAGTGCGCCTCAGGTACCGGCGATTTTTTCCGTCAGCAGATTAGCCGCATGAATTTAACGGTTGACGAAGCTGCTGATATCTCCTTACAATCAACACCTTTCAGAGTCTCAGGCCGATGCTCGGTGTTTTGCAAATCCGATTGTACCCACGCTCTGAATAAAGGAATTCCAAAGGATCAGGTGGCTTCGGGGCTGGCATTGATGATCGCTGAAAAGGCAGAAGAGTTGCTGAAGAAAGTGCAGGGTGAAAATTTTATGATTGTAGGAGGTGTATCCCGCAACAAGGCCGTTCTTGCCTTCCTCCGACAGAAACACCCCGGCATAATAGTCCCCGACGAGGCACCCTGTTTTGAAGCCCTGGGCGCGGCTTTGTTCGGCCTTTATAATGAAATCAATGTTTTCAGACCAACTGACGAGATTTTTGCCCGGGGTAAAAGCCTGTTCACATTTCACACTCCCATTAAAGAATTCGCTCACCTGGTGCATTTCAGCAAAACACAGGAAATGGCAGATGACCAGGGTGAAGAATGTATTCTGGGCATTGATGTTGGTTCCACTACCACCAAAGGAGTTATTATCCGCTGTTCCGATTGCCGTATTGTTGGCAAAGAATATATTTACACGCTCGGCAACCCTATAAAGGCTTCAAAACAGGTGTATGAGTCGCTCAGGAAGCAGGTAAGCCCCGAAATTAATATTGTGGGCCTGGGAGTCACCGGCTCGGGCAGGCACCTTACAGCGCTTCATGCCGGCACCAGGGGAATTATCAATGAAATTTCCGCACATGCCCGTGCTTCCGTTTTTTTCGATCCGGAAGTTGACACCATTTTTGAAATAGGCGGTCAGGATGCCAAGTACACCTATATCAACAATAAAGTACCGGCCGATTACGCCATGAACGAAGCCTGCTCGGCCGGAACAGGTTCTTTTCTGGAAGAGGCAGCACTCGAATCATTAAAAATCAGTCTCGACGAAATTGAAAGCGGTGCCTTGCAGTCGTTAAAACCTTTAAATTTCAGGGATCAGTGCGCCGCCCTGATAGGATCGGATATTAAATCAGCATTACAGGAAAATTTCGCACGCGAGGATATACTGGCCGGTCTGGTGTATTCCATTTGTATGAACTATGTAAACCGGGTGAAAGGTAAACGTGCGGTTGGGAACAAAATTTTTATGCAGGGCGGTGTTTGCTATAATAAAGCCATTCCCATCGCGATGGCTGCATTAACTGGAAAAGAGATTGTAGTTCCTCCGTTTCCAGGGCTTATGGGGGCTTTCGGAACCGCTCTGAAATTGAAGGAAGAAATCGAAAACGGCACTCTAGAAAAAACAAAATTCAATCTCAACAAATTGATTAACACAGAGTTTAGCTCAGGGGACTCCTTTATTTGCAGGGATAAACAAAATGCTTGCGACAGGAAATGTGAAATCAGCACATTTGCCATCAACGGTAAAAAGTTCGCTTTTGGCGGGGCCTGCAACAAATACTACGACAAGGTGGCTACCGCCGAAACCAACTGGCAGAAAAATGATTTCGTCAGCCGGCGCATGAACAGGATATTCCTGAAAAGTGAGAGTTCAGGTTTACCGCTTCATGCAAAAACAGTGGGATTAAACATGTCGTTTACCGTAAATCGTCTTTTCCCCCTTTACCAGGCATTTTTCAATTCATTGGGCTTCAGGGTGGTATTACCCGACTATGCGGATATAAACGGCTTCGAGAATCAGCATTCCTCTTTTTGTTTCCCGGTCGAACTGGCTCATGGATTATTTTACAACCTGATACTCAAACAACCGGATTTTATCTTTCTTCCTGAGCTATATGAGATGCATGTTCCCGGATGCGAGCAGCATCCCAAGGATTCCAATGCTACCTGTGTGTTTATCAGCAAGGAAGCTAACTACCTCAGCCAGGCTTTTAAAATGGAAGGTCTCGAAAATAAGTTACTCCACCCCTACCTGAATTTTGCACAGGGATATCATCCGGCTAAAAAAACCTTTATGAATTTGGGTAAACAGCTTGGGATTAAACCTAAAAAGAAAATTGCAGAAGCCTTTGATTACGCTGTAAAAATACAGGAGACCGCCGACAGCGACCTGTTAAAAATGGGAGAGGAACTCCTGACCGGTCTTGAAACTGAACCGGATACGACCGCCATTGTTATCGTTGGCCGCGATTATAATGCCTTTTCAGATCTTGCTAATAAAGGTATTCCACAAAAATTTGCCTCCCTGGGTTACAAGGTAATCCCCTTCGATATTCTGAACAGCCAAAACGAAGATATCAGTCATTACCAGTCGTGGGAAGCAGGCAAGAGGATTTTGCGTGCTGCTAAAACCATCAGCAAGCATCCGCAGCTCTTTGCTGTGTATATTACAAACTATTCCTGCGGACCCGATTCAATCCTGGCTCCTCTCTTCAGGGGGATCATGGGGGAAAAACCTTCTCTCACCCTCGAACTTGACCAGCACACTGCTGATGCAGGAGTGAATACCCGCATCGATGCCTTCCTCGATGTAATAAGGAATTACAGGAAATCATCGCACAAAAAAATCGCTCCAGGAAATAAATATTTTAAACCATCGGAGATTCTTACTCTGGGTAAGGAATCCGTTTTCGTTGACTCAGAAGGACGCCAATTCAATCTGAAAGATCCCAGTGTGCAGATTGTTATCCCTTGCATAGGCGACATGGCTGCCGCCTTGTTTGCAGCAAGCCTTCGCAGTTTAGGTTACCATGCGGTAGCCATGCCCGAAATGGATCATGAAACTCTTGCTACCGGCCTGAGCTACACATCGGGGAAAGAATGCCTTCCCTTAATCCTGCTTGCAGGAACACTAATGAACTATGTAAATAAAAACGGGCATGAAGGTAAGAAATCAGCCTTCTTCAATATAGGAGGCACCAGCGCCTGTCGGGTAGCGCAATACCCGGTCTTTTTAACCAATATGGTAAAGGCACACGAAATCAAAGATGTTGCCATGTTCACCCTGATGAGCCAGGAAGGGTACCTTGGGCTGACGCCGGGATTCCTGAAACGCTCGATGGAAGCTATTATTCTGAATGATGTGCTCGAAGATGTGCGCTCGGGAATCCTTTCCAATGCAACAGATGCTGAAAAAGGGCTGCTCATTTTCAATGAACAGTTTCAAAAGCTGGTGGATGTTTTTGGTACTAATTATAAAAACCTGTTCAGGGAACTGAAGAAATTCAGCGAATACATAGCCTTACATGTGCCCTGCCGTCTTCCGGTTTCCGAATCACGGTATATAGCGTTGACGGGCGAAATTTTCATCCGGCATAACCAGTTTGCACACAAATGGCTGAACCAGTATTTTGGCAAACACGGGTTCGTACTTAAAGACGCGTATATTTCCGAATGGGTGAAATACCTCGATTATGCCTGGCGCAAAGGAGTGGATCGTCCTGATTTTTCACCCAGGGATGTCCTGAACAGGCTGATTCGTGAACAATACATTAGCCTTGTTGAAGCCCGTATGCAGAAAATATTGTCGGTGACAGGATACTGCGAGGTTCACAAAACGGATATAGTTAATGTGATAAAACACAGCCTGCATGTGCTGCCTCTCGAATCAACCGGCGAACCGGCGCTCACTTTAGGAACTGCGATGGCCCAAGGCTACGAAAAGTATTGTGGAATAGTTAATATTGGGCCCTTCGGCTGCCTGCAAACCCGTATTGGCGAAGCTATTACCGGCCCCGATATGAACCTGGGATGTAAAAAATCGGTTAAAGACAAGCTGGGATTGGCATACGACATTCCTGCGCACCTGAACGAGAACACGGATATCCCATTCCTCACCATTGAATGTGACGGAATGGGATTCCCGCAGATTATTGAATCGAGACTTGAAACTTTCCTGGTACAGGTCAGCAGAAGCGCCGAAAATATGAAAAGGAAGGCCGGTGAGTGACCCTCTTTTCCCCTACCCTATCTTCACCGATGTCATGGATAGTGATCCCATGACGGATTTATCGTTAAAAAACGAAACTTCTTCATTTTCCGTTTTCAGCCCAAGCGTATAAAGCAAAGGAAGATAATGCTCCGGACTTGGCACCGCCAGCTCCACTTCATGCCCCAGGCTGTGGTAATTAATCAGTTGCTGATGCTCATTTGCTGTGATCAGTTTTTTGAATTTTGCATTGGCTTCCTGTGCCCAGTCGAAACCCTGATCCGGTTTGTTCCAGTCGAGAACGCGAAGGTTATGAACCATATTACCGCTTCCGATGATCAATATGCCTTTCCGCCTAAGGGAAGCCAGTTCTTTCCCCAGGTCATAATGAAACTGGGGGTTCTGCAGATAATCGAGGCTCATCTGTATCACAGGAATCTCTGCACCGGGATACATGATTTTAAGCACACTCCATGTCCCATGGTCAAGGCCCCATTTATCGTCAGATCCAACATTGGTTTTTGTAATATTGCGTTGTATTTCCATGGCCAGTTCCGGGCTTCCGGGCGCCGGATACTGAACATCGAACAATGCCTGCGGAAAACCGCCGAAATCGTGAATAGTCTGTGGCTTTTCCATAGCAGTCACAAAGGTGCCTTTGGTTTCCCAATGCGCCGAAATACACAGGATAGCGTTCGGCCTGGGTAACGAGTGACCTAAGGCTTGCCATCCTAGGGTAAATTCATTTTGTTCGATGGCGTTCATTGGGCTGCCATGCCCGACGAAAAGCACAGGCATTTTTGCCGTGCTGTCGAAGGATCCGGTAAGTTTATTCAGGTGATTCAGTTGCATGGCAAAAGCAGTTAAAATGAATAATGCTAAGGACTTCAGGAAATCTTTTCGTTTCATTCAGTGGCATTTTCAGC
>CAIPFN010000171.1 GCA_903864265.1 uncultured Bacteroidales bacterium
AGCATGCCCTTTGCAGAGGTAGTGGAAAGGAAGGCATCTGTAATGATTTCACCCTGTTTTTCAGCATTTTTCATCCAATTCTCCACAAAGGAGAGCCATTCCGGAAGCGAAAGATAGCTGTTCAGTTGGTTGGTCCACCCGATCAGGGGCTGGGCCAGCACTATCAGGAGTGCGGATAATACAATAGCCCACGCTGATGCAGGCTTCCGGAGAACCGCATAAACCCTGGCGCCGGGAGTACAAAGCCATAGATAGAAAACGGCCGGGAGAAACAAACCACCGGCCATATTGACTATCTGCAATATTTTCATGGCATTGATAACAGAAGCATCGCGATAATCCGGATTCGAAAGCAGGCGGATTACCCCTGAACCGTAAAAAGGAACCAGCACCAATATCCCGAGCAGTAAGGAGAAAAGCATCAGGCTGAATACCAATGTTATAAGCAGTACAAATTTGCTGAAGTGATTGGTTTGGCTGTAAATTCCCCTGAGCATGCTGCGATATTTGCGACAAAAGTAATGAATAAGCTTTAATGCCAAGTACTGCTTATTGTTGCTATTTTTGCATTCCGAAATTTTACTGAATGATTATTGGAAAAACCGACCTGGGTGAATTCCCTGTGCTACTTGCCCCTCTTGAGGATATTACCGATTCGGCCTTCCGCAATATATGCCGTTTGCATGGGGCCGACCTGGTGTATACCGAATTTGTATCTTCCGAGGCCCTTTTCAGGGCAGCCGTAAAAAGCAGCAATAAAATGCTATTTGATGATACTGAACGACCGCTGGGCATACAGATTTTCGGCAACAGCGTGGAAGCCATGCGAAATGCGGCCGTATTGGCCGAAGCCAATAATCCCGAACTCATCGATATCAACTTTGGCTGCCCGGTTCGTAAGGTAGCTATGAAAGGGGCCGGGGCGGCATTGCTGAAAGACATCCCGCTTATGCTGTCCATCACCAATGCGGTGGTGAAGGCTGTGAAACTGCCGGTAACGGTAAAAACAAGGCTGGGCTGGGATGAAGACTCAAAGGTAATTGCCGGTGTAGCCGAGATGCTTCAGGATGCAGGCATACAGGCTCTAACCATTCATGGCCGGACCCGTGCCCAGATGTATGCCGGCGAGGCCGACTGGACCCTGATAGGGGAAGTTAAAAACAACCCCCGTATTCACATTCCCGTAATTGGCAACGGCGATATCGACAGCCCGGTAAAAGCAGCCGAAATGTTTAACCGCTACGGAGTGGATGCCATCATGATAGGCCGGGCAGCTATAGGTAATCCCTGGATCTTTGATTCCACAAAAGCCTATATTCTCCGAAAGGAAATAGCGGCACTTCCCGAATTAAATGAACGCATTCAGGTGAGTTTGCAGCATCTGAAACTGGCCATTCAAAAAAAAGGCGAGTATAAAGGAATAATAGAAATGCGGAAACATTATGCCGGGTATTTCAAAGGACTGCCGGGTTTTAAAAAGGTGAGAATGGAAATCTTAACCAGGCAAAGTTTTAATGAGATTGAAGATATTCTTCTGAACCTGGTTTATTAAGGACCTCCTTTTCTCTTTAAACCACCGGATTTTGACCAAAACGGAACTGAACCATCACCAAGATTGATGAGCTGATGCGGAATCCGTGCTCCTCCGGATTTTTACCATAACGGAACTGAACCTCCTGCGATCCGGGAATGAATTGTTATTCTTCCGGTTTTTAGGTTTAATCTTCCGACTTGTATGCCTGTTTCGGGTAATTATGCTGTAATGATTTTTCAACAGCGTTTTGGCCCGGCAAATCTTAATATGATATATCACTTTGTCACAAAATTTGCATCTATAGGTCTAGGTCAATGTAATATGGACCTGCCGGATTAAATATGTCAACAGTTTTATGCGAGGTAATTTATACCTGTTTAGCTTAAAGGAAGGCGCAACCCAGGCGGGTTTTAATCAAAACAAAGGCTTTGAAGCAGGCAGCAAATCAATTTATCGTAGTGATATTCAATTACTTGTGACATCATTACAGGGATTCTGACAGCTGATAAGAATTGCAGGGCAGTAGCTGATTCAGGCTGAGCAACAGCCTTTTACAGGGATAAGGAATTCGTTTTGTAAGCGTACTTTTGCCGAAAAGCATTCCTAAAATGGAAAAATAAGTCCCAATATGGGAATTGTACTATATTTTTGATTTACTTTGTTACTTTTCCTTTTTTAGGAAATTAATGTATGAAAAGGACACATTATGGACGCATTTAAGATTTTTGTGGTGGAGGACGACCTGATGTATGCGAAAATTCTTTCGTATCATCTATCCCAAAACCCGGACTACGAGGTTACTATCTTTGCCTCAGGCAAGGAATTGCTGGCTAATTTATACAAAGCGCCCTCGGCGGTATCACTCGATTTCAATCTTCCGGATATGAGCGGATTTGAGGTGCTGAAACGCATCAGGGAGTTTGACCCGGAACTGCCGGTCATCATTGTCTCGGGTCAGCAGGATATTTCAACCGCGGTTGAGTTGCTGAAAAAAGGCGTATATGATTACGTTCTGAAAGATCAGGATACCAAGGACCGTATCTGGTCGGTGATGCGGAATATCAAGTCCAATTTCAACCTAAAACAGCGTATTTCGAATCTGGAAGACGAAATCGGGAAAAAGTATGAGTTCAATAACCTGATCAAGGGTGACAGCCCGGCTATAAATTCCGTTTTCCGGCTTATCGAAAAAGCCACCAAAACCAGCATATCGGTTTCCATACATGGCGAAACAGGCACAGGTAAAGAATTGGTAGCTAAGGCTATACATTTTAACTCGAAAAGAAAAAACAAACCTTTTGTGGCGGTTAACGTTACCGCCATCCCGCGCGAACTCATCGAAAGTGAAATGTTCGGCCACGAGAAAGGTTCCTTTACCGGTGCCAATAACCAAAGGATCGGACGCTTTGAAGAAGCTAACCATGGCACCATATTTCTTGATGAGATCGGGGACATGGACCTGAATATGCAGTCGAAGTTACTTCGTGTACTGCAGGAGGAAGAAGTGGTTAGGGTGGGTTCCAACAAGGCTCAGAAGCTGGATGTGCGGGTAATTGTTGCTACACATAAAAATTTGCTTGAAGAAGTAAAGAAAGGAAATTTTAGGGAGGACCTGTATTACAGGCTTTTAGGCCTACCTATCGAACTTCCGCCCCTGAGGATGAGAGGGAATGATATATTTTTACTGGCCCGGTTCTTTGTTGATGAGTTCTGTACGAAAAACAGCATGCCCAAGCTCACCATCTCGGCCGATGCCATGGAAAAATTCAGGAAATATCCTTTCCCCGGTAATGTCCGCGAACTGAAAGCCATTGTAGAACTGGCTTCGGTGATGACCAACACCAATACCATACATGCCGAGGATGTTAAGTTGCCCAATACGACAGCTATGCTCGATTTTGTGAACGAAGAGGCTACCCTTGACGATTATATCAAAATCATCATCACCCATTACCTGAATAAGTACGACAATAAAGTGCGGCTTGTTGCTGACAAACTTAATATTGGCAAGACAACCATTTATCGCATGCTGAAAGACGATGGACTTGATTTACAATAGGTTATTCTATAAGAAGATAGTAATTTGCCGGTATAAGGACTGCTTTTAAGCCTCAAGCAAATTAAGTGCACGCATTTATTTGTAATTCCAAAAGCAGTATCTGTATATCAGATGAGTTTCCCATCTGCAAAATAATCCGTAACATCGTGACCGTTATGGATATGAATTCCTTTAATGCCCTGAAGTTGTGCCGCTTCAACATTTACCAGGGAGTCGTCGATAAAAACGGTTTCCGAAGGATTTAGATTCGCCGATTGGAGAACAAATGCATAAATCCCGGCATCCGGTTTATGTATTCCTATTTCGTATGAGAGGAACAAGGAATCAAACAGGCCCGTCATTTGAGTGCCGTAATTTTCGTAAAACGATGCGGTGTAATGCCAGAAGTGAATGATGTTGGTATTTGACAATAAAAAGATGCGGTAGTTTTTCCTGAGTTGCTGCAGCAGACGGACCCGGGCAAGGGGGAAGTCGAGCAGAAGCATATTCCAGGCCCGGTCGATTCCTTCATCACTTACTACGCGATCCATTATTCTGCACAATTCGCTCCTGAATTGGGCAGGGCTGAAGCTTCCCGTATCAAATTTTTCGAAGATTTTCTCCCGGGCCAGTCGCGTTATTAACTCTTCCTGCCCGACCCCGCATAATTTTTCGAATTCCGCCAACGACAGCAACGGGCTGATGTTCAGCAGAACACCTCCTAAATCGAAGACAATATTTTTGATTTCTGAGGGTTGGATTTCCGGCATAAAAAATAATTGTATTACAGGCTTTAAATCTGAGCACAAAGTTGTAAATTTGCAGCCATAATTCCAATTATTACCTTGGTTATTATTCAAAGGGCCTATAGCTCAGATGGTTAGAGCAACTGACTCATAATCAGTAGGTCCCTGGTTCAAGTCCAGGTGGGCCCACCTTGAATATCAAGCACTTACAAATATTTTGTAAGTGCTTTTTTCTTTTCAACATACAAATAAATTTGTATTCAAAGAAAAATATAATGATGGATTTACTTATCATTATATCTCAATATTATTTTCAATATCAATTTTTGTTTTTATTATATATACATATTCAAATTCTCAACTAACTCTTTTTTAACATATTCTATCATTTGTACTAATGTATCCTTGACGTATAATTAGTTCGCATATAATGGCAATAAATGAATATTAATATTGTATATTTTACTATATTAATTTTGAATTGCTTCCCCGACAGGGTATAATACTCATCATCATGAAAAAAAACACCATATCCATTGCGAATAGTCGATGACATCCGGACAGAGTTCGGTGTTGATGTAAGTGAAGTGGTTGACAAAGGGATTCTTCATCCCGAT
>CAIPFN010000172.1 GCA_903864265.1 uncultured Bacteroidales bacterium
GTGCAATACGACCAGCAAAAGTATGAAGCCTATATTCTGGGTTCTGCCGAAGTAGTAGGACTGATGTGCCTGAGGGTTTTTTGTGAGGGCGACCTACAGAAATATGCTGATCTCAAACCTTCGGCCATGCGGCTTGGGTCCGCTTTTCAAAAGATTAATTTTCTTCGCGATCTCAAAGCCGACTTTGTAGGCCTGGGTCGAAGTTATTTCCCGGGAACGGACATGAGTAAGTGGAACGACACTACAAAAGCGGAAATAGAAGCAGATATTGAAAAGGATTTTGAAGATGGACTGGCCGGTATCCGCAAACTGCCTGAAGGAGCCCGTTTCGGAGTATATGTAGCCTATGTTTACTTTCATGAACTATTGATCAAAATACGTCGTGTAAAAGCAGATGCCTTGCTGAAGGATAGGATAAGGGTATCTAATAGACGGAAATACTTACTGTTGCTATTGGCTTATTTCCGTAACTTAACCAACAGCATATGAGCTGCTACCGTTTAGCCCTGCTGTTTTTTGTGCTGTACTGTTTAAGCACGCATGGTCTGAAAGCCCAGCATCTCCCTATTGATAAGGTGCGTATGCAATACTTTGCCTTGGATAAAAGTGAAAATGCAGCTTTGTTGCTTTTTCAATCGCTGGAGAATATAGACCTGGCTAAAGACCCACTTTTACTTGCATACCGAGGAGCCGCATCGGCTGCGGCAGCCGGTTCTGTTAGCGGGGTATACAGAAAACTGGATTATTTCAACAGGGGCAAGAGTGAACTTGACAAGGCAATATTCCTTGATCGCTCAGATCCTGAGATCCGTTTCCTGCGGCTGGCCACTCAACTGAAAGCGCCCTGGTTTCTGGGCTACAGAAGTGATATTGAAAGTGATAAATCAATGCTACTCAAAACTCTCGTTGCAACTCCGGCTAATCATCCAAATGCCTACCTTTATCAGCAGATTTGCCGCTTCCTGCTTGCTTACGCAGACCTTGAAAAATCCGAAAAGGATGTTGTAAATCAGCTTATTGTAAAATTCAATCCAAAACTATAATGACGGAAAATGTAATACTTGTCGATACTCAGGATTCACCGGTGGGGCAAATGGAGAAAATGGAAGCTCACCTTAAAGGAGAGTTACACCGGGCACTGTCGGTGCTCATTTTCAATAGCCGGGGGGAAATCTTGCTACAGCAACGCGCTTTTAGCAAGTATCATTCTCCGGGATTATGGAGCAATACCTGCTGCAGTCATCCCCGCCCCGGGGAAGACAGCCTGCAGGCAGCTTCACGACGGCTCAGCGAAGAAATGGGCTTTTCGGTCCCGATCAGCAATTCTTTCGAATTTGTATATAAAGCACATTTTGAAAACGGGCTGATAGAGCATGAGTATGACCATGTTTTTTTTGGTACATACGATGGCGTACCGCTTATTAATCCCGAAGAAGCTCACGATTTTAAATGGATCAGCCCCTCGGAACTTATGGATGAAATGCGATCGAAGCCGGCTGATTTTACCGTTTGGTTCCGGATTATTATAGGGAAAATGGTTGGGAGATTTCCCGAACTGTTTTCCTGATAAATTGTTCTTCATAAACACTAAAACTTAAAACAAAATATATGCTAACGGCAGTGAATATACTTCTTGTGGTGCTGGCCTTCTTTTTTATGGAATTCATGGCCTGGTTTACTCACAAATACGTAATGCATGGCTTTATGTGGTTCTTTCACAGGGATCACCATATCCGCGACGGACGCAAAATAGAATGGAATGATGTTTTCGCCGTGATATTTGCTTTCCCGAGCATATTGCTGATTTATTTGGGCGTTATGACACCAAACAGCTACCTGCTGAGCATCGGCATAGGAATCATGCTCTATGGTACGGCGTACTTTATGTTTCATGACGTGTATGTGCATCAACGTATACCCATTTTGAAAAACTTCTCGAACCGATACCTTCGGGCCACTGTTAAAGCGCACCTCGAACATCATAACCCGCATGCAGAGTATAATTATGGATTCCTTATCGCGCCTTTGAAATATTATAAGGAAGAGTTTGGTGCCCGAAAAAATAAGAGGTAACGGCCCGCATACGGAAGTAAATTCAGCTGTGGTGCTGTATGGCCCCGGTTAAAAAAGGATTCCTGTCTTTGTCAGGCAGCGATCAGTCCATTCATGTTCAGGGCTTCTTTTTTTTTGATGTCCGGTTTACTTGCTCTGCTCAACTTATAATTACTGTTAACGATTTTTAGAAATCTGCCCTGAATGGAGCACTGTTTATACCTGATCATAAATTTGGGGGCAATGAGTATCCCCTTTCTGGCTGGCTTCGACAATAGGCTTAAGTTCCAAAGGCAGTGGAAGTTCTTGTTCCCTGCTATTGCATTGACTATGCTGGTCTTTATACCCTGGGATATGCTTAAAACCGGTTTGGCTGTCTGGGGGTTTAATCCGGCTTACCTATTGGGCGTATATGTCGGGAATCTCCCTGTTGAAGAATGGCTGTTCTTTATTGCAATTCCTTATGCTTGCCTGTTCACTTATCATTCTCTCAATTACCTGGTGAAAAAGGATTATCTGGGTGTGTATGCCGGCCGGATTACGCTGGTCCTGGCTATTGTGCTGCTTATAATAGGTTTTATGAATACAGGAAAGTTGTATACTTCTGTGACTTTTATTTCAACAGGGGGCTTTCTACTGTTCCATCATTATGTGATACGTGCGCCATATATGGGGCGATTCTACCTGATGTACCTGGTTACGCTGCTTCCTTTTTTTATTGTGAACGGCATACTCACAGGTTCTTTTATTCCAGGCGAAGTGGTATTTTACGATAATTCTCAAAACATGGGCATTCGCATAGGAACCATCCCCGTTGAAGATATGGTGTATGGTTTATTGATGCTACTCATGAATGTGAGCTGGTTCGAATTTTTCAGGAACAAATCCCTTCCGCTTACTTAAATCCGGTCTGCATTAAACGGGTACATCATTTCTTTCGAAATAAACTGCGTTGCTCTGCTTCAGGTCTTCACCCGTTGGACTCTGGAAAACACGAAGTTCGAACTGCGGAATAATGGCAAGGATATGATCAAAAATATCCGACTGTACCTTTTCGTATCGTATAAAACCGGTCTCAAGCGTAAATGCATAGATTTCAATCGGAATACCTGATGCATTGGGCTGTAGCTGACGTACTAAGAGATCACTCTTGTTGTCGACTGCAGGATGATGCGAGAGGTATTCTTCGAGATAAGCCCTGAAAACCCCGATATTGGTTTGACGTCGGCCGTTCACAAATACCGAATTGTCAATATTGTTCTCATTGTTGTAGTTTTCCAGTTCCGCTTCAGTGCGGTCGATATATTCCTGGAGTATGGTAACTTTTCTGAATTTATCCAGCATTTCCTGGGTGCAGAATTTTACACTCGACATGTCGATGCTGATGGATCGCTTCATTCGCCTTACCCCTGAGTCCTTCATGCCCCGGTAATTCTGGAATGATTCCGATACAAGCGAATAGGTTGGCAGGGTTGAGATTGTATTATCAAAATTCTGGACTTTTACAGTGGTGAGTGATATTTCGAGCACTGTACCATCGGCGCCATATTTCGGCATGCTGATCCAGTCACCCTGTCGCACCATGTCGTTGGCTGAGAGCTGAATGCCTCCCACAAATCCAAGGATAGGGTCCTTGAAAATAAGCAGGAGCACGGCCGAAAAAGCACCCAGGCCGGTTAGCATGTACAGGGGCGACTGGTTGAACAACAGGGATATGATCAGGAGGAATACAACAATATACACCACTATTTTGCCAATTTGAATGTATCCTTTGATAGGATGATAAAGCGCAAATTCACTCTTCTGATACATGGCGTAAACGGCATTCAGAAAAGAGGTAATGATCAGCAGGAATATGATTACTATGTATATATTGGTAAGCTTCAGCGCCACCGGGATAAACCCGGGAAACTCGTCAAGTGTCCCCGGGATCGACTGGTAAACCAATATGCCTGGTACAAGGAAAGCCATGCGTTGAAAAACACGGTGTTCAAGCAATACATCATCCCAGTTGCTTACGGTCCGCACCGCAATCCGCTTGAGTACCCGGATGATAAAGAATTTGGTAATGTAATATATTAAAATACCAGCAAGCAGCACGAGTATAAAATCGGAAATGCCTGCAGCCTTATAAGCAACTTCAGGCGAAAGCCCAAGTTTCGTTAGCCATAGGGTAATTGTTCTGACGAGGGGTTCTAACATTCAGGTTCTTTTTTTAGATTCGTAAAATTGAACTTCCCTGCTTTGATTTCATCTTTCAAACCAGGCGTTTGATGATAATGCCGTTTAGGGAAAAGGCTTAACCCGTATTATTTTGATTTCCTGCTTCCTGGCAGCCTGATACAGTATATTATTATTATAGGTGGTTTCACGTGTATTGCCTGCTTGCGGATAAAACCATGAGGTCTCAGCCCCCGGCTAATTTAGCTTTATATCCGGCTTTGATGACAAGCTCCAGGACTTTTGTCCTGAAATCACCCTGGATAATAATTTCATTGTCTTTTGCCGTGCCACCCACCCCGCACTTGCTCTTCAGCATCCTGCCGAGTTCTTCCAGGTCGTTTTGAGTGCCTGTAAAGCCGGTTATCAGGGTAACCTGTTTTCCACCTCTTTGCTTTTTGTCGAGCATCACGCGCAGGTTCTGCTGCTGAGGCGGCAAGGTCACTGGTCCGGAGTCCTCTTCCATCCTGTAATTGAATGTAGGGTTGGTAGAGTATACAATGCCGGTTGGCTTATTTTTCTTTGACATGGTCAATTGTCAGGTATGATGTGTTTGTATTTTCCAGGGTGCTGTTGGCCGGCACATGATCAGTCGGAGAGTTTTAAATGTATTCCCTCAACCCGGCTTGTGAAATTCTATGTATCCTTGAATTTATTGGATCCTCAGGGAACTATGACACACAAAGCCAATGGTTTGATGCTGATATGTATGGGCGTTTTTATGGGTTTCGGTTCCCCGTCAATATTCATAACCAGTTCCGATCCATTATCAATTGTTATGTTTTGTCCTCTGAAATATTCAACGTAGGGAGTTTTGTCCATGGTGCCCTTCATCATATGGAACCCAACGTTCAGAAGCTGCGACACAGGCATTTTTTTTACTACACAAACATCCAGGAAGCCATCATCAACTTTTGCGTCAGGGGCAATACGGGTATTGAATCCGAACTGATTACTGTTTGCAAAGATAATCATGAGTGCGTGTCTTTCAACGCTCACACCATCGATTTTTAGCTTATAAGTGATTGACTTATAGGCACTGAATTCCTGCAGAACGATCTGCATATACGAAATCATTCCCCTGATGGACGATTCGGCAAATTTTTGAGCAACAAAGGCGTCGAACCCAATGCCGGCAATGCTTGTGTACAGCATATCATTCACATAGGCCACATCCATCATTTTTGTGTTGCCCCGTATAATGGTACGCAGCGCGAGTGCATAACTCATCGAAATTCCAAGGCAGCGTGCCAGTCCGTTTCCTGATCCAGCCGGTAGAATTCCCATGGGAATTCCTGTGTTAACAAGGGCGCAGGCAACTTCGTTCACCGTTCCATCCCCCCCGGATGCAATAATGAGATCGGCACCCTTTTCGACTGCATTGGTGGCCAGCTCAGTGGCATGTCCTACCCGTTCAGTGAAAATGACTTCTGAGATAAACCGCGAGGAGGGTAAAAGATTTCCGGCCAGTAACTCAATGATTACCTTGCTTTTGGGAGTAATGCCGGCTTTGGGGTTCACTATAAATACTATATTTTTCTTTCCTTCAGTCATAGGTTAGTGTATCGATAGCTTATTTTCAAGCATACGGTTATTGTATTGCTGAATGACAGCCTTTAATAATTTGTCTTTCCCGGCAGCAACATCAGTTTGCTCCGGGTATAAATTTTTCGAAAGTAAGCTGTCATGTGCAAAGTTGTAGAGGGCTTTTGAGATTATATTATCTGTTTGCCATACGTTTTCGTCCTGTATAAGCTGGTAATTCCCATTCAGGTAGCTGAGGTTAAAACGAGGTTCATCAGTCTTGAGAAGGGAGCCCCCGAATGCTATAAATGGTTTAGGGTAATGTAACATGTCGAGCAAGGTGGGCATGATATCGGTTTGCTGGGCTATGATGCCCTGTTGGCCTTTCAGCCCGCTCCCCGGCTGGTAAAAAATAAGCGGAATAAAATATTGACCGACCCGGTTCTGATAAAATGCTTGCCAGGCTTCGGAAGTATGGTCAGCTGTGATCACAAAAATGGTATTGTTGTACCAGGACATGGTGGCTGCTTTTTCGAAAAACATTTTCAATGCATAATCCGAATACATGATGGCCTGTTGGATTTCGAGCGGGCCTTTTCGGAACTGGCCTTTATGCTTTTCGGGAATCTGATACGGGTGGTGCGATGAAAGCGTAAACACGGCCCCCATGAAAGGCTGCTGCTTGGTATTGAGCGTTGAGGCGATATATTGTAAATATGGTTCATCCCAAATCCCCCAGTTCCCGTCGAAATCCGACTGATCAGGGTATTCGTTTTTCCCATAATAATTATCGAATCCGGCTGAATTGCAGAAAGCATCGAAGCCCATAGTGCCGTTTTTCCCGCCATGGAAAAAGGAAGTGTTGTACCCTTCACTCTTCAGAAGGCTTGCCAGACTATTGAATTTGTTAGATGCATATTGCGAAGTGATGAAGTCTTCATTCATCCAGGTCGGAAGCGAGGCCAGTACAGCCGGTATACCCTCAATGCTGCGTTTTCCATTGGCAAAGCCTTCGTATACCAGGCTCTGGTCAGCCAGGCTGTCCAGAAAAGGGGTGAAGTCGCTGTTTTTGTTTCCTCTTTGATGGCTGAGCGCTCCTATATGTTCAGCTGAAAAGCTTTCAAGAATGATCACAAATACATTTTTTTTCTGCATGGGTAACAAATGCCCCAGGCTGTCGGTACTTGAATAGTCTTTACGGGCGTTGAAAATTTGGGTCATTTCCTTTTCGTCGGTAAAGTAATGTGCCTTTTCAATACCCCTCTGGCCTGACGAACGCATGAGCGTAAAGGCCGAATTAAGTACCAGTGGGGTTTCCTGTGAGGGCGCATATTGTGCAGCACTTAAAATTCCGATAGGTTTCAGTTGAATGCCACCCCTCAAGCCCAACACCGTTAAGCCCAAGAATACAAGCATACATACAGATTGAACAGTATAATACTGCAGATTCCCTTGAATGACATGTGCCTTCGAAATACGGATGCGCCTGGCAATGAAAATCAGAAAGGAAATAGCCGCCAGCCACACTAAAAACACATACCAATAGTCACGAATAAACTGGGGCATCATATTGGATGTATCATCCCCTGTGCTTATATAGCTAAAAATATCTATTGTCATCCGTTTCAGCGAGAAGGGATAATAGGCTGTATCGGCAAGATTCGGAATCAATAAAATGATGTTCGTAACGTAGAATATTACATCGGCAGCTATGCGAAAAGCCTTGGTGCTCCGGAATCGAAAGGGCGAACTCAGCAGTATTATATATAGGATGTTGGTATACAGCAGCGCCACCAGGTCAAACCGCAAGCCGGTAAAAGTATAATAAAGTAGCTTGTATGGCGTGATACCCGGGAAGAGTGAAGGGTGGAAAAAGTAAATAAGTAAGCGGGTAACTACAATCAAAAAAAGCGCACTAAGTAACCGGAGCAGCAGTACAATCTGCGGATGGCCCGAATAAATAGTTTTTTGGTAAAATATTCGCATAGATTATTGTAAATAAGTCATTTAACTTAATTATTAAGATGACTGGATTGCATAAGGGAAAAAATCCCTCCTCAGTATGTGTATGCAAAAATAAAAAAATAAGAGATGCCATGAGGCATCTCTTATAAAAGTGAGGGGTATAAGGAGGTGGTTATTCCTGCACTTTTACCGAATACGTAATCGAACCGGCACCTGTTCCTGTGATGGATTCAATTTTTATCAAACCTTTTTTCCCTGCAACGGTATTGAAGGCAACTATTTGACCAGCAGTAAGTAAGTTTGTTTTTGTGTCAGATATGCCTGTAGCCAGGGTGATGATTTCTAAATCGGTAGTAATGCTATCCCATGTTAAGCCTGAAGGCAGGTTGACTTTGGCAAAACGGGTATCATTCCTGACACTCCAGGTTGAGGGGCCATTAGTACTACTGGTGAAAATTTCAGTTACAGTAGCATCATTTGGTGATGCCAGGGTGGCATTATTGGTGGCACCATAATAATACATCCAGTCAATTTTGGCTGCATTGGTTTTGGCATTGGCAAGAGTATAAACCGTTCCGTCCGATGAGGCAAACGAACTGCCGTAGGCAGAGTTGTCATACGATCCGAGAATCACCTGATTGTACGATTTGATTGGGCCTCCCGCTGAAGTAGTTGTGGTGGTTATATTGAAAGAAATTTCAGCAGATTCTCCGTCTTTATCCGTAATGGTAAAGGTCCAGCGTTCGGTTCCGGCTGCAGGGTATGCAAACGATTCGAGTGTGATGTTGAAAGCATCGGTGGTGCTGAAGGTAGAGTCGAGAGCAACAAAAGGCGTATTGTTAAAGGTACGCACAACTTTTAGGTTTTTCAGCTTGGCTTTGCTGCTGGAGTTTGAAAAGGCACTGATGCCAACTTTGATTGCATCGCCTGCATTAAGCGTAACATCGCCTGAGGTAAATCCGGTTCCCCCAATAAAATTAATGGTTGGCTTTACATCGGCAGTAGTAGTGTCTTTGCTACAGGATGTGAAAAATGGCACCGAGGCCATAACTAAAATTGCAAATAAGAAACTAAGTCTTTTCATTTTTTTTGTTTTGAAATGATTGTTGTTTTTAATTATTGATTTGGGTTGATTTATTAACGGTACCTCAAGGGGATAAATTGCCTGCCTTTCAAATTTCGTGCCATTTTAGTTGCATTTCTATCAATCTTATAAAAGTTGCTATAAAAGGTGTAATTAGATATTAATTAGTAGGGTGTTAGCAAAAAAATGAAAAAAAGTTGGGGTTAATATCATAAAACTTGTTAAAAGTAAATAATATTTGTATAATTTTGCAGCAAATTAACCTCCTAAAACAAACAACACATGAAAAAACTGTTATTCTTACTTGCAGTTGCAGGTCTTACTTCATTCGCAGCTTGCAAATCAGGCGAAACCAAAGTTGAAGCTACTGCTGATACTACCGCTGTTGCAGCTCCTGCTGACACTACACAGGTTGCAACTCCTGTTGATACCACGGTTAAAGCTAAATAATTTTATCCAGCCTGATCTGGCTGATTTGTTATTTCTTTTAGAAGGGAACTTTCGGGTTTCCTTTTTTTTTGCATTTTTTTGAGTAGGCGCATTATACTCCTCTATACCATTGCGCGGCGGTCTAACTGATTTACAGTCAGCCAGGAGCAAGGCTCAGCAAAAATATTTCATCGCTTATTTGAAATTCATTTTATTTGAGGCAAATCAGGCTTTTTTATAGTTGTTTAAATTATTTCGAATATTTGACTCCCGTTTATTTGCAATATTCATAGGCCAATGTACCTTTGTTGCTGATTTGTGAAAGCATTCACA
>CAIPFN010000173.1 GCA_903864265.1 uncultured Bacteroidales bacterium
AGTTTTGATATTATCCACCGTGATAATGTCGTGTAGTCAATACCAGAAACTTTTAAAAAGTTCGGACAATGACGTCAAGTATACCAAAGCACTTGAGTTTTATGAGAAGGGTGATTATCTCAAATCGCAGCAGCTGTTCGAACAAATACAGGCTTTTTTCAAGGGCACCGACAAGGCGGAGAAAATAGCCTTTTATAATGCCAATTGTTATTACAAGCAGAAGGATTATATACTGGGAGGTTATTATTTCCGGTCCTTTTCAACCAACTTTTCGGCCAGTGCCTATTCCGAAGAAGCCCTGTACCTGAGTGCGTACTGCAGTTATCTGGATTCGCCTCGTTCCTCCCTCGACCAGACCTCCACTGCCGAAGCCATCTCCTCATTGCAGGTGTTTATCAACCAGTATCCTAAAAGTGAAAGGGTTGCGCAGTGCAATAAGCTTATTGATGAGCTTCGTGCAAAACTCGAAAAGAAAGACATTGACATAGCGATGCTGTACTATAAAATGTCGGATTATAAGGCTTCGATGGTATCGTTAAATAATGTGCTGAAAGATTATCCTGATACCAAATCAAAAGAACTGATCCTATACTCCATACTGGAGGCCAAATACCAGTTTGCCAGCCAGAGTGTATACGAGAAGCGCAGTGAGCGCCTGCACGCCGCCCTGGAATCGTACGATGAACTTGTGGCTGGTTTCCCGGTTGGCGAATACAGCGGAAAAGCCCTGGCTATCAAAAACAATATTTCGAAAGAATTAAAAAAATAGTTAACGAAAACAAACAAGCAAACCTATGGATATCAAAAAGTTAAAGATTGAAACTACAACTATCACCCGTAATATGTCGGAACTGAACGATCCGACTGACAACATTTACGAATCGGTAGCTATCATTGCCAAACGGGCTAACCAGATTTCACAGGAAATAAAGGAAGAATTAAATTCGAAGATTGAAGAATTTGCCACTCCAAGCGATAACCTGGAGGAAGTTTTCGAAAACCGCGAGCAGATTGAACTGGCCAAGTATTACGAAAACCTTCCAAAACCGACCCTCATTGCTACCAACGAATTTCTGAAGGATCAGATATTCTCACGCAATCCTTTGAAAGAAAAGGAAAATACCTGGTAATTTTGGTTCCCAAAACGGATGCTACAAGGTAAAAAGATACTTATTGGAATTACCGGTGGAATTGCTGCCTACAAAATTCCCTTTCTGATACGGCTCCTGGTTAAGGAAGGCGCTGCAGTGAAGGTAGTTATGACGGCGGAAGCCTGTAATTTTGTAACCCCACTCACCCTTTCGGCACTTTCACAAAACCCGGTTTCCATCGAGCCTTTCAGCCCGGCCGACGGTACCTGGCATAGCCATATAGAGTTAGGCAGCTGGGCCGATGCTTTTCTTATAGCCCCGCTCACCGCCAATACCATGGCGAAGATGGCGCATGGAATTACCGATAATTTATTGCTGGCTACCTATCTGGCAGCCCGCTGTCCGGTGTTTTATGCCCCTTCCATGGATGTGGATATGTACCACCATAAAACTACCCAGCTCAATATTGCAGCTTTACAGGCGCAGGGGAATATACTTATAGCCCCGCACGCGGGGGAACTGGCCAGCGGCCTCACCGGCATGGGACGACTGGAAGAACCTCAGAATATTGTCGGAATTTTACAGAACTATTTCTTAAAACAACTGAGTTTTTCGGGCAGGAGTGTACTTATAACAAGTGGTCCTACCGTTGAACCTATCGACCCGGTCCGGTTTATCAGCAATCATTCATCCGGCCGTATGGGAAATGCCCTCGCACTTGAAGCTGCCAGCCGCGGAGCCAGTGTTACACTGATTTCGGGTCCCGTTGCAGAGTACCCGGAGCATCCTTTGATCAACCTTATAAAAGTGACAACGGCTGCCGAAATGCATGACAGGTGCACCGAGCGATTTCCCCAGGCTGATATTACCATTATGGCGGCGGCCGTAGCTGATTATGCGCCGGCTCATCCTGAAGCTGAAAAAATCAAGAAAAAAGACCCTGTTTTAACCTTAAGCCTGGCTAAAACAAAGGATATTCTGGCCGACTTAGGCCGCAGCAAGAAAAAAGAACAGCTTCTGGTGGGTTTTGCCCTGGAAACCAACAACGAAAAAGAAAATGCCATCGCCAAGTTACATACCAAAAATCTGGATTTTATCGTTCTTAATTCCCTGAAGGACAAAAACTCCGGTTTCGGATATGAAACCAACAAAATAAGCATCAT
>CAIPFN010000174.1 GCA_903864265.1 uncultured Bacteroidales bacterium
ACTGAATATCAGGGCTGAATGCAAGTATGGGACAAGTGTGGAATGAAAATTTATAAAGAATTTTTATTTGGAAAAAGAGCTGGTCGAACAAATAGTCAGATTCGGATTAGTATTTTTGCAGGCTTGGATGCATCGCCGAATTGACCTGGTTTTTACGGATTTGGCATATCGCAAAGGAGCCGGATACACGTAGGAAGAGAAAATTCTATCAGAATCCTAGTTTTAAACCCGTCCTGAAACCGAGTGTCAATTCATCTGTAGCCTGGTTGTCTTTGGTAAGTACTGGTTTAAAGTACCATCGGCTAGTAGGGGTAAAGGTAAAACACAGCCGCTTATAAATCTCATAATTGAAAACGACACCGGTAACGAAATTGATATTTACGTCGTTATAAACGGGTTTTGAAGGGGTGTTCACACTGGTAATCATAGCGTTGAACTGACCTTTAATATTTTTTTCGGCGGCGGAGATCAGATCCGGATTGTTGAGCCTGACACCAAACCCTGCCCCGGCGCTAAACCAGGATGAGAATTTTCCCAAACGGAACAGCCGTCTTTCGATTCCCAGGTTGTACGTTAAATACTGGTGCTTTTCGGTTCCCTGGTACTGCGATTCCATATTGGAAACGTTATACCCGAGTGTATCGAGGTGCCCACCCGAACCGGTGGCCGTAATTGGCGTCTTGATATCGTAGTTCATGTCAAATTCCAGCTGCTCCTCGTTGTAAGCCAGCCCCAAACTGGTGTTAAACCTGACTTTCTCCTTGTTATAGCTGGCTGTGAGATCCACGTTATGGAAAAGGGAATTCCCGCTGCCGTTGTAAATATTTTCGGGCAGGTAATTCATCGCAAGTGCAAAATTATTCTTCTGCCCGGAGACTTTGGGATCGTCGGGAGTATAATATTTTTTTGCGGTTGGAGCTGTAGTGTTTTCCTGAATTGCAGGCAGAGTAGCAAAGGTGGTTTGGGAATCTGATTTCAGAATGTTGACAGTTGAAGCCGGGGTTTCGTTGGTAGCTGAGTTTTGTTCAGCTGATCCTGTTACGTTTTCAGCTGCCATTTCCGGTTTAAGCGGCACTATATCAGTAGCTTCGGAAACAACCGGTGCTGTGATTTCCGAAATAATCTTTCCTGACCCATTTGCTGAAATTGACTGTTCTATAACTTGGGTCGGATTACCCGTTTTCTCATTCGAAAAGGAAACTGTAGAATGCAATACGGGACTTTGTGATTCAGTTACTGCGGGTGTGAGAGTTACCGTGGGTTTTACAAAGGCGGGCCGGTCACCTGGCTTTTCCATCCTGGCAATTGCAGGAACAGCATTAGAATGCTGATAAGATTCGGATATGCGTGCTACGGTGAAAAATAAGAGAAGGCCGGCAGCTGCAGTCAATGCAATCCGGGCGGCAGTCTTCAGGTAGGCGACCCGGCTCAGGCGGCTGCTGATGGCAGCCCAGGTGCCTAGGTCGGGCGAATGAGTGGGCAGCTGTTCAAGTTTCTCATAGAAGGCTGCGTCTGCATCCATCGCATCAAGCTTTGCCGAAAGGCGCTGCCAGCTCCCCGGATCGGGGGAATGCGAAGGAAGCTGTTCACTCAGCCTCTTTTTGAAAGGGTTCTTGTTGTCGTCCATTTTTATCAATCCTTCAATCCATCAATGCTGAAAGCCGGTTTTTTAGCATTTTCTTGGCATGGTGCAACTGCGATTTTGAAGTACCTGCAGAAATACCAAGCATTTTGGCCGTTTCTTCATGTGTATAGCCTTCAACTTCGGTGAGCAGGAAAACGGTTCTGTAGCCATCAGGTAAAGAGAGAATTACCTTTTCGAGGTATTCGCTGTTCAGTGTATCCGGGATCAGAATCATTTCATCGCTCTTTGCCTCGTCCATATCGGCAAAAGCCAGGGTCCGGTTTTTCGAAAGCTGCCTGAGTGAAGTGCGCACCACTATGGTTTTGATCCAAGCACCCAGCGTGGAATCGAACCTGTATTGCCCTATATCGCGGAACACCTGTATAAAGGCATCCTGGAGGGCCTCATGGGCATCGTCGCGGTTGTTTACTATACGGTAAGATATAGTAAACATGGCGTCACAATACTTGTGGTAC
>CAIPFN010000175.1 GCA_903864265.1 uncultured Bacteroidales bacterium
CCGGATCCTGGGTTTTAAAAATAAGATTTCCCCAACGGTTAACTATTTGTAAGTCGATTTTCTCAACAGAGGTGTAGGGATAGGGAACAAAATAATCATTCCGTTCATCTCCGTTAGGCGTAAATATATTAGGCAATCTGTATTTCCCGCAAACATCGCTGTCGATGCATACCGTATCGCTCATTACACTCCGGTTACCAACGGAATCAACGGCAACCACGGCATAGCACCCTGCTATAGTGATCAGATTGGTATGGGTGTATGTTAACGCCTGTGTTGAATCGAGCAATACCAAATCCTTTGCCTGGGGCGGGCGGTAATAGATTACATATTTAATAATATCAACGGAACAATATGGGTTTGTATTCTCCCAGCTAAGTACATTCCTGAAGCTTTCGCAGTCAGCCTGTACTGTCAATACCGGTGGGCAGGGAACTTCATTGTCGATTGGAATGCCGCAGGCTTCCTGGGAATAATTAATAAGCGGATCCGTAATCCCGGCCGTACCATATGTTCCAATGGCTTTCACCTGGTAACAATACGACTTCCCATTCACGAGGGTATTATCCGTAAAATAAGGAAATGCCGATATGCCAATCGAATCGAACTGCAGAGTGGTTTCATTTTTCCTGTAAATCACAAATCGTTCATTCGTCCAGGGCACCAGAGTGTTGATGTTGATATGAAGTTTTTTATCACCAGGAACAAAGCTTATAAATACCGAGGATGCTTTCCGCGAAGGTCCGATCAGGAAGCGGAGTTGCGGGCTGTCATTATAAAAATCAACCCTGTAGTTCAGTCCGTGGTCGTTGCTGTTCAGTGGCTGATCAGTATAAATGGTGTCGCTCATGGAATAGAGGGAATCTATCAGGTTGAAAGCTGTGCCAGCCAGGTCGTCGGATCTGTAAATAAGGTATTTGTAGGGGCCCGGAGCCTGGATTGTGTCCAATTCAGATGGTTTCGACCAGGCCAGGTAAACGCGGCCGTCAGTAGTCCCGGTTTTCAGTATGCTTACATTGGTAATGACCGGAACATCTTTTTTTAGCTGTGCACAGGCCTCGTTGGATGCATAGCTTTGAGCTCCGTCAGGATAAACAGCTACTACCATATAACAATAGTCAATGCCTCTTGAGAGCTCAATATCGGTATATAAAGTATCGGTAGTATGGATTGTTGCTACCAGCTGGTAGCCGGTATAGGCAGGTACCCCTGTTTCGCAATGACCGGCCACGTATCCGTAAAAGCCATTGCGCCTGTACACCTCATACCCGCTGACGTTGGAACAACGGTTTTTATTCCATTTCAACTGTATGCTGTTCCCCAGGGGAGTAGCCGTGAGATTTTTGGGTGCCGGGCCAACCACGGTGATATTCATGGTTTTCAGGTCGAACAGGTTCACCGGTACAGCATCATCAATGGCCTTAAAAAATACCTGGTAGGGGCTTTTCCTTACATGGCTGCAGTTGGTTTCCCATTCGAAGATACCGGTGTTGCGTCCTGCGGAATCGGAAGGAGATATGAATATGGCAGGGTTGGCTATCTGGAATGGCGCTCCTGCGGCGGTGAGTTTGATATGATTTACATCCATATCATTGGCAACCACGCTGAACTGCAGTGTGTCACCGGCTTCCACGCAGGTATCATTTAAGGGTGAAATTACCGGGGCGTGGTCGTTGCAGCTTACGATGGTTATCTGCATATCGCGGGTAATATATCCTATCTTAAGGCCATGGCGCCATTCTTCAATCAGGAAGGCAATGTTGTATTCACCCTGCATCTGAGGATTCTGCCACAGTATTTCGCCTGTTACGGAATTCATGGTAAACGAACTTCCAACATTGGTTCCCACCTGGTTGGGGAGTTGAAAGCCGGGGATAAAATCGCCTCCGGCCCCACGGCAGGTTGTGAGGCGGAAAGAAAGGCTGTCGCCGTCGGGATCGTATGCCCCGGGATTATGCAGGAAAGGCTGACCGACACATCCCTGATCAATAGGAGGTAACAAAAGCAGAGGGGATGAGTTTGCGCCTATAAAAGGATTTATAATCAACTCACTTTCGATATATAAAGGAACTTCAACCGAATTGGGGATATTCTGAATCCCATAATTCCGGTTGGGGTCTTCAAGGGAGATCTTATAGGTTGATGCTCCCGGAAAGGTATGTGTGCCAATGTACAGATTTCTTTTGATGTCAGTTCCTACAATCTCCCCAAGATGCTGTCCATTCTGGTTTACAGGGCCATTGTTCCTAAGCAGGGTAGCAGTGGTGTTGTCGCCCCAGTTGATGGTAAGTTCAAACCTGTCGGCCGGGCTGGGAGCATACGAATAGGTTACGATGGTAACTTCATAGGTAAGCCCTGATATATACCTGTAAGTAATTTCGCCTGCACGCTGATGAGTAGCCATGGTAGGGCCTGCAAACCAGATAAGCCAAAAGAGCAGGATGAAATATTTCTTCATGGGGATTAAAAATCAGATAATAAGCAATCCTGGGACAGGTACAGGAACGTAATCAATCTTCAAAAGTACAAATTATGCTTTTACTTATTTGATATTACCTGATAAGTTTTCAATTTTTAACAGAATCGACGCCCAGGGCTGAAATAACTCTTTTTAATTGAATAAGTTGCCGGCAATTCCCCAGTTGTTTCGAACCGGATTATAATTGGCAATAGCCTGTGCTCAGGGGCGGAACCAATTACGGTGAACTCTCATTTTCGCAAATTTACAATCTTTTGGAGGCCAAACATCTGATCAGGCCATCCTGATCGGCTTAGCCTATATTTTTATACAATCCGACATCGACGAAGCTTTTGTCCTTTTCAAAGATTTTTAGTATTTTTGATGTGTTAAAGTTGGAAGGATTTAAGAGTATGTATGATATTGACCTGCAGAAGGAGAAAAGGGAAATAGTGAAGCGTTACCGTGCCCTGATGCGGGCATGGAATTCGAACAAGGGGGTTCAGGAGAACAACCTGGTACGGAAGGCTTTCATTATGGCTTCCCAGGCTCACTTTACCATGAGAAGGCGAACCGGCGAGCCCTATATCTATCACCCACTGGAAGTGGCCAGGATTGTGGCCGGCGAGATAGGTCTGGGTGAAACTGCTATTATCAGTGCCTTGCTTCACGATGTGGTTGAAGATAATCCGGATTACACCATCGAAATGATACGGCAGAATTTCGGTGATAAAGTGGCGTATATAGTCGATGGACTGACAAAGATAAAGGATGGCTACGAGCGGCTTGAATCAACGGCACAGGTTGAAAGTATAAAAAAGATGCTTTTAACCCTGAGCGACGATGTAAGGGTAATCCTTATTAAGCTGGCCGATCGCCTGCACAATATGCGGACCCTCGACTCTATGCCCGCATCAAAGCAGCAGAACATTGCTGCCGAAACGCTTTATCTTTATTCACCCCTTGCACACCGGCTTGGTTTGTATGTGATTAAGAGTGAACTCGAAGATTTAGCTCTCAAGTATAATGAACCTGAAATATACCGCACCATCTCCCTGAAACTTCAGGAAACGGAGCTGGAGCGTAAGAGTTTCATACAAAAATTCATTTTCCCTATTAAAAGATCCATGGCTTTGCAAGGGATCAGTTTCGATATTGATACCCGGGCGAAATCAGTGTATTCCATCTATAAAAAGATGCAGGTCAAGGAGATTCCTTTCGAGGAGGTTTACGACCTGTTTGCAGTCCGTATTATTATTGACACCCCGCCGGAGCAGGAGAAACTGGATTGCTGGAGGATTTACACCCTGATTACGGATAATTACAATCCCAAGCTCAACCGGCTGCGCGACTGGATATCGACACCCAAAGCCAACGGATACGAATCGCTGCATACTACCGTAATGAGCCCCACAGGGCAATGGGTGGAAGTGCAGATACGCAGCCGCCGCATGCATGAAATCGCTGAAAGAGGGTATGCTGCCCACTGGAAATACAAGCAACAGGTGGATAAGGACCGTGCCCAGGAATCCGGACTGGACGACTGGCTGGCTGAAGTGCGTAAAATACTCAAATCGCCCGATGCCAATACCCTCAATTTCCTGGATGATATTAAGCTCACCCTATTCAGTGATGAAGTTTTTGTGTGGACACCCAAAGGGCATCTCAAATCATTACCCTCAGGCAGCACGGTGCTCGATTTTGCATACCTGGTTCATACCGAGCTGGGCAATCATTGCATAGGTGTTAAAGTTAACCGAAACCTTGTTCCGCTGGATCAGAAACTGAGAAGCGGGGACCAGGTGGAAGTGATAGCATCAAAAAAGAGTTTTCCCAAGGAGGAATGGCTCGAATATGCCATTACCCCGCGTGCCAGGTATAGTATCAAAGAGGCCCTGAAAGAGCAGCGTAAGGAGCAGGCTGCCGAAGGCCGACATAAGCTTGAAGAGGTGTTCGCCACCTACGATTTTAAGTGCAGTAAAAACAACATTATCCGCTTCAGCGAATACATGGGATTTGCCAGTCCGGCAGACCTGTTTTATAAAATGTACCAGGAAAATATTCCAGCGGAACATATTCTCAAGTTCATCAAACTTGAAAACAGCGAACTGCACCTGCCTACAAAGGGACCTGAGGTAAAACAAAAACGTGAAGTTCCGTATTTGCCGGCTAAACCGAAGTCGAAGCATGGGACCACCTATGATCTGGATGATTTTAATTATGTAGTGGCTTCCTGTTGCCATCCCTTACCGGGTGATGAGATAATCGCTTATACCCCTGATGGGGTAAACCGCATTGTACACCGCACCAATTGTCCGGAAGCCATTGAACTGATGTCGCGCTTCGCCAACAGAATCACTCATGCCAGCTGGAGCAACAAGCATATGAATACCTTTCTGGCAGGCCTGAAGATCAGCGGGTTCGACCGAAAAAGTATGATCTCTGACATCATCAGGGTTATCAGCGAGGAAATGCGGTTTAATGTCAGGTCGTTCCATATCGACACCTCCGGCGAATTGTACGAGGCATATATCTCCTTTTTTATACATGATACCGTCGATATTAACCGGACTATAGAGCGGATAAAACAAATTGAAGGTGTTTCGGCGGCTGCCCGCATGCTCAAGTTTCTCAAAACATAAACAGCTGCTCTGATGCTGAAATACCCGGGGGCCACCATGCCGCGCGAATCGTAAACTCCGGCCGGATCAGGGGTAGTATGCTGCCCAGGCTGACTGGGTTCCGGGTATTGATTTCCGATTTTACCCTTCGTGACGGTTGATCAGAGCCTGCACTGCGTTGATAGTTTTTTATGAAAGGGCTCACCCAGCCGTTAATCCAGGTCAATCTTCATGATAAAGCTATTTTTAAGTATTGTTGTCCGGTAAAAATTTATGACGTCCCATACGGGACTTCAATTCGATCTTATTTGCCTTGCTACCAATAGCTGTTTGCTATCGCAAACAATCTAACGGGACAGTCCCGTAGGGACTGA
>CAIPFN010000176.1 GCA_903864265.1 uncultured Bacteroidales bacterium
GAGGGGATTGAGGGGATTGAGGGGATTGAGGGGATTGAGGGGATTGAGGGGATTGATAGGATTGATGAGATTGATGGGATTGAGGGGATTGATTGAGGATTGAGAAAATAAGAGGATCGAGTGAGGTTGGACCCCGATAGCCATCAGGATAAGTAATCGGCCTCCGATCCGACATCCGACATCGCACATCTGACTTTGCACATACGATATGAGATATTGAGCAATACTGCTCGTCCCTTCATAAGCCCCATTAGTGCTTGTCCCGATTTACCACCTTATGCCCGTCAACAAAACACCCTCGTATACAACCCTCTCCTTGAGGAGAGGGCAGGGTGAGGTGCCCAAAAGCAATCCGCCTACCTTGCACTTATTCCCGCCAACAAAAACAGCTTGACTACGAATGTATCTGACTTTTTTTGTCCCGAAAACAAAACAGCCCCTGAGTTTCCCCGGAGGCTGTTTGTATGCTCGTAATTATTCTATTGGTGTTGCAATCCGGATTTACCTCATCCTCTTGTATTCATTAATCAGCCCGTTGGTCGAAGCATCGAGAGCCGTAACTTCCTTATCGCCTTCCAGTTCGGGAAGGATAATATTGGCCAGCTGTTTGCCTAACTGAACGCCCCACTGATCGAAACTATAGATATTCCAGATGACGCCCTGGACAAATATTTTCTGTTCGTACATGGCAATCAGCGAGCCTAAGGTCCTGGGGGTTAATTTTTTAAAAAGGAAGGAGTTGGTCGGGATATTCCCTTCGAAAACCATATAGGGAAGCAATTCATCAATTTCCTCCTGGTTTTTGCCGACGGCTCTGAGTTCGGCATCCACCTGTCCGGCAGTTTTACCCAGCATTAATGCGCCTGTTTGGGCAAAGAAGTTGGCCAGCAGCTTAGGGTGATGATCGCTTATAGGGTTCAGGCTGATGGCCGGCGCCAGGAAGTCGCAGGGAATCAGTTTGCTGCCCTGGTGGATCAGCTGGTAAAATGCATGCTGTCCGTTAGTGCCGGGTTCGCCCCATATAATAGGACCGGTTTGGTAGGTTACCTTATTCCCGTTGCGGTCGACACTCTTGCCGTTGCTTTCCATATTTCCCTGCTGGAAATACGCTGCAAAGCGGTGCATATACTGATCGTAAGGCAGAATGGCTTCGGTTTCGCATCCGTAGAAGTTATTGTACCAGATGCCGATGGAAGCCAGTATCACCGGTATATTTTTCTCGAATTCGGTTTCCGTAAAATGTTTATCCATGGCATAGGCGCCTTCGAGCAGTTCGATGAAATTTTCGAATCCTATGCTGCAGGCTATCGAAAGTCCGATGGCTGACCATATCGAATACCTTCCGCCAACCCAATCCCAGAATTCGAACATATTCCGGGTATCGATGCCGAATTCAGCCACGGATTTCGCGTTGGTTGATAAAGCCACAAAATGGTTCCTGATATGTTCCTCGTCGCCGGCTTTAGCCAGGAACCAGTCGCGGGCCGAGCCGGCATTGGTCATGGTTTCCTGGGTGGTGAAGGTTTTGGATGCAATGATGAAAAGAGTTGTTTCGGGATGCAACTGCTTAAGGGTTTCGGCAATATGAGTACCGTCAACATTCGAAACAAAATGAAGATGGATGTTTTCCTTACGGTAATGTTTCAATGCTTCGGTAACCATAAGCGGGCCCAGGTCGGAGCCGCCAATGCCTATATTTACGATATCGGTTATCGCTTCGCCGGTATAGCCTTTCCACGAGCCGGAAATAATGCTTTCGGAGAACATCTTCATTTGTTCCAGCACCCCGTGAATATGGGGCATTACATTCTCCCCGTCGACAAATACAGGTGTATTGTCGCGGTTGCGTAAGGCGGTATGCAGTACAGGCCTGTTTTCGGTTTTATTGATACGTTCGCCGGTAAACTGGCTGGTGATGGCGTCTTTCAGTCCGCATTCGCGGGCCAGTTGCATGAACAGGGCAAACACCTTATCGTCGACAATGTTTTTCGAAAAGTCGACCAGCATATCTTCAAATTTCAACGAATACTTTTCGAAACGCTTTGAATCGTTCGCGAAAAGATCTTTCATCTGCGCGCCCTCAAAGGTTTTGAAATAGGCTTCAAGTTCTTTCCACGCTGCTGTGGTTGTAGGATTTACGGTTGGAAACATAATCTTATTTTTATATGGATTCTTTGGCTCTTTGGGAATTAATATATGCAAAGGTAATAAACCTGCAGAAAGAGGATATAAAAGTGCGTTCTGCAAACCGCCAGGGAGAGCTTATTCCTTCTTCCTGTCCTGGATTTGTTGCAGCAGGCGTTTAAAATAGGCTATAAAACTTTCGCCTGCCTGTACCGGAAATATTTCGAGAGAGGATGCAAAACTGTCAATCAGGTCGGTATACTGCTGAAATATGTTGTTCAGTAATTTTTCATCACCGGTTTCCCAGTACATTCCATCGTCCTTAAGCTGGAAATTTACAAAATACCTGGCGCTTAGGTATTTCAGCAACTGGATGAACAGTTTATGGATTTCGATGCCGGCATACTGCGTTTTCACCGACAACATATACAGGTATGACTGTTCTTCCCGGCTTTCAGTTTTTCCGAAAAACTCAAGGTGTGCGGCGCTGCTCATTTTGCCGTTCGAAAGAAAACTGAGACTTACCGTCTAGCAGCCGGGCGGGGTAAAACAAATGCCGTAAATGTCCTCGTTATATTCAGCTCTTCCCTGGCTGTTTTCATGGAAGGCTTCTTCAAAAACAAAATATTCCCACCGGTATATTTCGGCTATCTCCTTTACTTCTTCAATCATGGCTTCCAGCGAAGCTTCGGGATTGAAACTGCCGCTGTAATGAAAGCTTAGGCCCATTGATATAGTTTTGAATTTAGTATTCAACGTCTGTTCTGGATAGTCAGGCATTTGCCCATCAACTTAACTTTCGGCCTCAGCCTTATTTTTAGTTGCGTAAAAGGTTGAAGGGGCTGAGTTTTTTTGCGATTCACCCAGTTCCCCCAATAAGACCAGGGCTTCCTCATAATTCCCGGCCCGCATAAAGGCATCGCGCCAGTGGGCTGCATCGCTGAATCCACTCAGGTAGATCTTAAAAAAACGTTTCAGCACATTATAATCTTTATGCTTGCCCCAGGTATTCCGATACAGCATTATATGCCTGTTCATCAGTTCGATACGGTGCTGAAAAGTGATTTCTACCGGCTCAGAATTGAACATCCAGGGATTTTTGAACACTCCCGTTCCCACCATTACTCCATCCACGCCATATTGCTGAATACGGCTCAGGGCATCGGAATAGCTGGTCACATCGCCGTTTCCTATCATAACAGCAGAACTTCCGCTTTGGTTTCGCAGGGACACGGCTTTCGCGATCTCGTCCCAGAGGGCCGGTCCGTTCGACATCATTTTGCGGGTACGCCCGTGAATGGTGATGGCCTTGGGGGCTGTTTCCAACAAATGGCTTATCCATTCTTCGGTGGTGATGCGGCTGAAACCTATGCGGGTTTTTACACTAACAGGCAGGGGGGTGGATTCGGCCGTGGCATAGATGATTTCTTTGGCCAGTTCGGGGTAATTGATGAGGTTGGCGCAGCTCTTGTTCTTTACTACCTTTTTCACAGGGCAGCCCATGTTGATGTCGATACCGTCGAAAAGCTGCATTTCGCTGATCAGCTTTGCGCTTTGCCTGAATTTTTCGGGCTCGCTGCCCCAGATCTGGGCCACCAGTTTTGTGTTGCGCGATTTCAGCAAACTCAGTTCGCTGGCATTCACCAGCAGGCGTTCAATCACCTTAGCACGGCCTTTCTCATGGCATAAGCCATCGGTTGAGGTAAACTCGGTAAATACCACATTCAGCGCGGCGGGATCCGAAACCGAGAGCACCACCTCGCGGAATACCGTGTCGGTGACATCTTCCATGGGAGCCAGGGCAATTATGGGCTTTGTGATCGTTTTCCAGAAATTATCCATGCAAGGCCTCCGCTTGTCCGGCTTCCCTGCTCTTGTTTAAGAGGAAAGGCGAAAGTTTGCTCTTGTATATTTTGCTGCCCGAGTATTTAAGCTGATGGCTTACCCTGAGTCCGCGACGGGTTTCAATGGGCAGCTTGTTGATGGCGCAACATTCGGCCGAACAGCAGTTCTCATATTTCGCGGCACATTCATCGCATTGGATAAACAACAGGTGGCAATCGTTATTGGCGCAGTTCACATGGGTATCGGCGGCTTTACCGCATTGGTGGCAATGCGAAATCACCTGTCCGTCGACGGTTTCACCCAGGCGTTCGTCGAAAACAAAATTCTTCCCTGTAAATTTCGAAGGCAGACCCAGTTGATTTATCTGTTGGGCATATTCGATAATTCCGCCATAAAGCTGCGAAACATCCTTAAAGCCGTTGTGCAAAAGGAACGAGCTGGCTTTCTCGCAACGGATTCCGCCGGTGCAGTACAGCAGTATTTTTTTATCTTTTTGTGGTTCAAAATCACGGATTACCATCTGTATTGCATCCTTGAAGGTGTCAGCATCCGGGCAAACCGCATTTTCGAAGCGGCCGATCTCACTTTCGTAATGGTTGCGCATATCAATGATCAGGGTTCCGGGCTGACCCGCTAATTCGTGAAACTCCAGCGCCGTGAGATGTTTACCTACCTTCGACAAATCGTAGCTGCCATGATCGAGCCCGTCGGCCACAATTTTAGGCCGCACTTTGATGGTAAGCTTATAAAACGATTTGCCATTATCAACAAGCGCATGTTTAACAGGCACAGCGGCAAGTTCAGGCAGGGCATTCAGCCGGATCAGAAATTGTTCTAGATGATGTTCCGGCACGCTCATCTGGGCATTGATGCCTTCGCGGGCAACATAGATGCGCCCGAAGCAATTCAGCTCAGCCCATTCACGAAAAAGACGATCACGGAATTCGAGGGGGTTTTCAATGGAAACGTAACGGTAAAACGAAAGCGTGTGGCGTTTAAACGGTTCAATATGAAGGCGTTGCTTTAGTAATTCTTTGTTTATCCTGTTCTCTAACATATAGTATTTAAAAAAGTACTGCGGGTTTTGGGAAAGCCCTTTCGCCCCGACATGGTAAGTTACCGTTGAAGAAACAATATTTTCGCACTTTTTGTTTACCGCTGTCTCACCGCTGGCCAAATTCTTATAAATTTACATCCCGGGCGGCAATGCCGCAGGCCAGGTGAGAATTGTAGTTTCTGATGCACAGGATTCCGGCACGTCATGCATTATAGGACTGATTATATGAGAAGAGTATTTTTGTTTTTATTGATCTCGGTCATAAGCACGGGAATTTTTGCACAGAAATTCGGGCATATCCGTAACGATACAGCCTATATGTCGATGTACCTCTACCCGCAAAGCGAATCCCGCTCATCGAATTCATGCCTGTTCAGGCTAAATGAACAGTCGCCGGTACTGGCCTATACCCCTGACCAGATTCTTGAATACGGATATGGTACCACCCTTTACGTTTCCTTTAGAATAAGGGAAGACAACAGGGATGTAAAAAAGTTCTTTTTAGCCATTGTCCAGGGCGAATGGCCGGTGTACTACCTGAAAGATAAATCAGGGAAGCACTATTATATCCTGAACGATAAAAAGGAGCTGGAGGAACTGAATAAAGGCAAATACAAGAATCAGCTGGCAAAGTACCTCGATGCCCCGCCTGCATTAACACTTTATATTCACAGCGGTTTTAACAGGACCGGGTTAAAACGCACCGTTAAGATTTTAAATGAGACCCGGCAGTCCATGATCCGTGACAGGCATGAAAAATATGACCATACTCTGAATGCCGTGGAAATCGGGAATCAACCTTGGCCCGTGAAAAAGCCTGTGGTGAGCATATCCCTGCAATCGGGAACCACCCGGCAAAGCCTTCCTTTCAGGCAACAGGCCGGAATTCCGAAGGCCTGGAATAAATTTATTTCCACCAGCATTTCGTACAGCCTGTCCGCCGGTATTCCTTTGTTCCGCTACTGGCCGGTGACGTATCAGCAGGAGCTATGTTTCAATAAATTTGTGAATGATTACAGGAAGGGATCCTTTCCACCCGATTTCCAGCTTATACAGGATTATTCGGTAATCAGCCTGCCGGCTATGTTACGATATACCTTCGGGCGAAAGAATCTGAAGGTTTATGTTAATGCCGGCCTGCAGCTGGATGTGGCTTTAAATAAAAACAATGCCGGCTGGATGATACTTGAGGCTGATGGTAAGGGCATCCTTTCGGCGACGGAAGCGGTAAGCACGGCTTACCTCGATTATAATACGATTCAACCCGGCATTGCTACAGGATTTGGGCTGGATTATCGTTTGAACAGAAAGATTTCTGTTGCCATAGAATTCAGATACAGTGTTTTAACACATATTCTTCCCGGAAATTCCACACGCGAAACCCAGCAAACCGGCAAGGCGGGCATTACATATACTATTTTCAGAAGGGAGCAATAAATCATGCGACAAGGTAAAAAGCTATTCGTAATTTTTTTTATTGCAGCATTGGCAAACGGCTGTAAAAAATCTCCTGAACTGGCAACGGATTCTGTGCCGCTATTTAATGGCAATGTTGAAGTGGTTGTTTCCAAAACGAGTATTTTGTTTAAAGCTTCTTTTACCGGGCTAAATATAGCATATGCCAGTAACAGCGGATTCGAATGCAGCAGGAACCAGGATGTTAATGCAGTGGTGTATTCTACCGGTAGACCGCAGTCGGACCAGATCATTTTACAGCTCGATACGGCACTAAGGATAACAGATAGTTTTAAGGCCAGGGCCTGGATTAATGTGGGCGGAAAGGTGTTTTACAGCGGCTATACCTACTTCAGCGGCTTAGGATTTCCTCCACCCGAGATGGCTTCCCTGAGTAAAAGCTATGCATACTGGGGCGAAACGTTTTATATTTCAGGCAGGTATTTTACGGATCAATACCAGAATGATGAGGTTGTTGTAAAAATAAACAATATCTCTTGTCAGGTAGTGTCAGCCAGCTTCAATTCCATAGGCATTATTATGCCCTATATCTCTTCCGCAGGGAAGTTTAAACTCACCCTAAGCGTGCTGGGAAAAGAAGCCTCCGAGGAATTTGAAATAGAAAACTACCGCCCTGAGGTGTATTCGGTTTCTCCCGCCCTGGTTCCCTGGGATGGGGAAATAAGCATTAAAGGCAGGTTTCACAGCGAATACCAGACGCTTGTTTTGCCGGTCCAGAAGGATGATTCCTATGGCTATTATCCTGAATATACCGTAGTGAAATACTCTGACGATGAAATCATCCTCAAAAGAAGCCTGTACATGTATTGCGACACCTTGTATAAAATATATTTCAGGCTGCAGGAGACTGAGGCAAATGAGTTTGAGTATATGAACAGCGGTTTTGACGTGAAACGTACCGGTAACTGGCAAAGACTCAAAAGCACTCCCTTTACCTCATTCGATAAAGCACTGACATACAATGGAAAAGGCTATGTAATTCAATTCCAGGGCCTGGCGGGAAACTACCCCTTCTGGAGGTACGATCCTCATTCGGACAACTGGACCAAACTGTCAGCCTTCCCGGGCAGCTATCGTACCGACCCCGTGTTTGTTGAATGCAACGGTTTGATTTACTGTGGACTGGGCAAAAAAAGCGACTATATACTGATGACTGATTTCTGGAAATATGATCCGGGCGCGGATCAGTGGACAAAGTGTGCCGACCTGCATTTTAAGAGTACCGACGGGGTTTCGTTTTTCGGGGCCACTATCATGGATACCGTGTATATCTTTTCCGAATGGAACAACCAGAAGGCGAAGTACAATGCAGGCGCGAATTCATGGTTGATTTCCGACTGCAATGTGCCCAGACTCATTGACTATGCATCCACATTTATATACGAGGGCGATCATTATTTTTCACCGGCAAAATACCTGAATTATATTTACAAATACAATCTGTCGACCGCACTTTTTGAAGAGATTTCCATTGAGAACATGGACCGTTTCGGCGGCATAGCTTATGAATACAATGGCCGTGTCCTTTCCCGTTTCGGTTGTTACCTGAGCGAAATTGACATGCCACACTTAAAAGCCGTCGAATTGTATGAGTATGCCGATAATGTGAGTGGAAATGCAAACGGCCGCATACTGTTCGTCCTGAATGGCAAACTCTATTTCAGCTTCCAGCCAAAAGGCTTGAGCGTACTGCCTTTGGATTAATTTGCATTCTTCAAGGGCGTTTATATTCCTACCTGGTTTAAATGACGGATCATGGACGGAAACAGAAAATCAGCCGATTGAGCTACAGGATTCCCCGTTTTCAGGGCATTTATCACGACCCCATGTTCCCGGAGGGCCAGTCAAACCAATGAGCGTTGTAAAGGAAGCAAAAAAGGTGATTATTTCTTAAATCCTTCATTACTGAAAAGGATCCCTGCAGGAGTAATTCATTTACTTTCAGACCCGTATATTCAATGGCTCCAGGGGAATGAATGCAGCCATCAAATCTTAAAGTATACCTTGTAAAATCCCCATTCCGGGTAGGAAGCTTTTTGTTTTGTACCTGAAGGGTACACTCCTGGTGTTTGCCGCCTGGAAACGCTACGGGGTACATGTCCTGTGCCGGGTTGTGCCGGTTCTGTTGCTCCGTGCTTTTCAAGGCTAAACGGACTAAATAAAATGAGCTACCTTTGTACAAATTTAAAATATGCCCTTACAACAAATAGAAATCATGTCGCCGGTCGGCTCTTACGAGTCACTCATGGCTGCCATCCAGGGCGGGGCAGGCTCGGTATATTTTGGTGTTGGCAAGCTTAATATGCGTGCACGATCCAGCGTGAATTTCACACTCGATGACCTGGCAAAAATTACCCGTATCTGCCGTCAGTTTAAGGTGAAAAGTTATCTCACCATGAATACGGTGATCTTTGATAATGAAATTGATGAAGTTCAACAAACCATTGACGCAGCCAAAGCCAACGGCATTACGGCAGTGATAGCCTCCGATTTGGCCGTGCTTGAATATGCCAGAGAACAGGATGTTGAAATTCATATCTCTACACAATGCAATATCACCAACATCTCGGCAGTTAAATTCTATTCGCGTTATGCCGACGTGATGGTAACCGCCCGCGAACTTACCCTGGAACAGGTGGCCGCCATTACACGACAGATCAGGGAACAGAACATCCGCGGACCCAAAGGTGAACTGATAAAAATAGAGATTTTTGTCCACGGAGCCTTATGCATGGCCGTCAGCGGCAAATGTTACCTGAGCCTGCACAACCACAATACTTCCGCCAACAGGGGCGCCTGCCTGCAGGACTGCCGGCGGACCTACACGGTTAAAGACAAGGAAAGCGATACCGAACTGGAAATCGACAACGAATACATCATGTCGCCCAAGGACCTGAAGACACTTCAGATCCTCGACAAGGTGCTGGATGCCGGTGTCAGCGTGCTGAAAATCGAGGGCCGCGGCCGCTCGCCTGAATATGTGAAAACCGTGACCCGCTGCTACAGCGAAGCCGTTACTGCTTATTACAACGGCGAATTCACACCCGAAAATATCGAACGCTGGGACAAGGAATTGGCCACGGTGTATAACCGGGGGTTCTGGGAAGGCTATTACATGGGCAGCAAACTGGGCGAATGGTCGCCGACACATGGTTCACAGGCCACCACCAGGAAAATTTATATCGGAATGGTTGCCAATTATTTTGCCAAATCCGGGATTGCCCACATACGACTGGATTCGCACGAAATCGCAAATGGCGACCAGATCGAAATTATCGGTTCAACTACCGGTGTTTACGAAGCCGTGGTATCGGGATTGGTTAAAAATGAACAGCCCTGTGAGATGGCCGTGAAAGGGGAAGGGCCTACGTTGCCGGTGTCGCGGACAGTAAGGAGAAGGGATAAGGTGTATAAGATTGTTTCAAATATGTAACAATTATCCAAAAATCCCAGCACTCAGCCCCTATATTCCAGATCCCACATCCGACATCCCACATCTAACATCCGACATGCTAACAAACCACCATACCCACACCCTATACTCCGATGGCTCGTCGCAGCCTGAAGATTTTATTTCCCAAGCCATAGCCAAAGGATTTAATATCCTGGGCTTTACCGAACATTCGCCCCTGCCTTTCGAAAATACTTTTTCGTTCAAAAAGGAATACAGGGAAGAATATATGGCGCTAATGAACACCTTAAAACAAAAGTATTCGGCGCAGATTGCTGTGTATTCGGGCATGGAAATGGATTATATTCCCGGCATGTCCGAAAATTTCGCAAAAGTAAAGGAGGAATACAGGCTGGATTATATTATAGGCTCCGTACATCTTGTACGGCCGGCTGATAGTGGAGAACTCTGGTTTACGGATGGCTCCAACTACCAAACCTACGACCAGGGACTGAATGAATTGTTTTCCGGCGATATCCGAAAGGCCGTCAGCACGTATTATCAGCAGTTAAATGAAATGATAGAAACCCAGCATATCGATATGATCGGCCATTTCGATAAAGTTAAGATGCACAACCGCGACCGTTTTTTTAAAGAAGACGAGCCCTGGTACAAGGCATTGGTAAGCGAAACACTTGATCTTCTGCAGGACCGTGATATAATCGTGGAAGTAAACACCCGTGGCATTTATAAGCAACGTTCCGAATCCACTTATCCGGGCCTGGAAATTTTGAAGCAGATCAAAGAAAAGCGCATCCCGGTCATGATCAATTCCGATGCACACCAGCCCCATGAACTGGATCTGGCTTTTGAGCATGGATTTTCGCTGCTTAAGGAAGCGGGAATAAACGAAGTGGTATATTTTAAAGGGAACGGGTGGGGATTTGAAACGATAATGTAGAATAGGGTTACTCCGGATTTGAAATCCGGAGTTCCTGAGTTGCGGATTTTAAATCCGCACCCACATTAACTATTTTATTATTGGGAATGCATGAGATTTCTAGATAACTTATATTCGTGAA
>CAIPFN010000177.1 GCA_903864265.1 uncultured Bacteroidales bacterium
AATCCAGTTAATCATTTTATAATTCTTTGAGTATGAATAAGAAAAATCTAATTTCATTGCTGATGAGTTTCATGGCTCTTTTGAGCATACAGAATCTTCAGGCCCAAAGCAAAACTTTTAACCTCGCCGATTATAAGAATCCCAAATACTTTTATCAGTCCCTCGATCTCAATTTCGGTCTGAACAGTGAGCTGTCTGTTCAGAATTCCAAAAGTAATTTTTCAATTTCGTCGGATGCCTATTCTCTGAATTCATCCATGGGAGCTAACTATACGAGTTACGTCAATTCTGAAGCCTCACAGGGCGAAAAACATATCAATTTCAATTTTGGGCTCGGATCGTCAGGCTCTGATAATTCGTTTCTTGATAATTATACAAATGCCAAAGATAAAAATAAAACCTTCAGTCACCAGGAGGGCGTTACCTTCATGGGGCTGCATAGGGCTTATAATCAAAAACAGCAGTATTTCGAAACACAGGGTTCGCTGGAAATGAACTACCACGGAAACTCCGATCATGGCACGAATAATTCCAGTGGGGCAGAGCAGGAAACTAAAAGTACTTTGAAACGATTTATTAGCAACATTACAGGCGGATTGCGTGTGGGAACAGGCAGGATCGAACAGGTTCAGGATGCCCGCCTGGCCTTGTACCTGCTTGATGACCTTCAACTGTTGAACCGCGAAAAGCGTGCGGTTACCCACGGCGATGTGATTGCATTAGCTCAGCTTATCACAAACCTGAAATACAAAAGGTTTTTCGACAGCCGTTTGCGTACTATAGCCGAAATAACGGCTATAGATTCATTTATGCAGAAAAACGGTCTGGCCGGCAGCACCGATGCCGCTTATTTTACCTCCATCAACGATAACTGGAACTTTGCCAACAATCCCATACGGAATAATGGTCACCGCTTGTATGCTGGTGTGGATGCCAGTTTGGGATATAATTATTTGAATAATATTAATCACAAAATCCAGCCTCAGGATTCGAAAACCGAAAATACCGTAACGGATAAAACGATAGGATTATTCCTGGTGGCGGGCTATGATTACGAAAAGCCTGTAAACCTTAAATGGCAGAATTCGGCAGACCTAAGTGCAAAATTTGGCATGCTGCAACAGCTTCAGCACAGCAAGCTATCATTCGACACCTCTTCTTTTTATACTGAAGCCATACCCTCGGTTCAGCTATCGGCTGGTTACGGATGGGGATATTATCCGAATTCGCGTACCTGGCTCACCCTGAAATGGTGGCTGTTAAGTGGCTGGGAGAAACAAAAAAGAGGCGAAAGCTACGACACACGCAAGGACTTGCAAAATAGCTTTTATGCCTATACCGGTCCGCAGTTTCAGGCATACTACTACCTGTCGGAACGGCTACGCCTGAGCCTGACCGTTAACGGTGAATTCCGTCTTGAAGGAACAAAATACACCTATGAACTGGCAGAAGGCCAGCCCGATAGGAACAAAAGCAAATGGTGGAACCAACAGGTAAACGCCGGGCTCACGTATGGATTATTTTAAATCTGTATCACAAGGCTATGCCTCAGGACATCGCCTGTTGTCCTTCGTAACAATTTGGGAGATGCTGCGGACTGAAATCCTCCTTTTCCATGCATTTTCCAGCGGCAGCAGGGAAGGGGCGTTTGGTATGATGCAAAATAATTGTGCATAAACAGGGTAAAAGCCCACACTCCTCCGGGTTTTAGCTCAGGTATTCCGTTTTCCGTCTTCTGTAGTCTATCTTCCAAAACTCGTCTTCCATTATTGATTTTATCATCAATCTTTCATCTTTCGTTTTCCACCTTATAACCCTGCAAAGAAGCAATCTCCGCCAGGTCCAGACTTATTCGCAGTATTCCCCCATAGTATACAACCATTTCAGCAGCAAGGTTCCCTTTATTGTTCGTAAAGCTGAAGAAAGCGAAGCAATAAAGCAAAAGTGCAGATAGATGCGAATAAGTATTACTTTTGTGAAAGGCTAAACCAATACAGTATTGAGGAACGTAGTACGGCTGATCACCGGTATCAAAAGCGATGTGGAACGGGACCTGGTGCATGGATGCATCCGTAACGACCGTATTGCCCAGCGCGACCTCTATCATCGGTATTGCGATGCCATGTTCACCATCGCTTATCGCATTGCCAACAACCGCGACGATGCCCATGATGCCCTGCAGGATGCCTTTATACAGGTGTTCCGCGATATCGGACAATACCGTTTCGATTCAACCCTGGGTGCATGGATCAAGACTATAGTTGTGCGGACTTCGCTGAGGCAGCTTTCGAAAAACCGGACCCTGGCTTTTGCCGATATGGATGAAGCAAAGAGTGATGAAATGATCCTGATCCCTGATACGCTGAACAGCGAATACCTCGAAAAGGTAATCCTGTCGTTACCCGATGGATATAGAACCGTTTTCCTGCTCACCGAAGTAGAAGGTTATACCCACGAAGAAACGGCACGTATGCTGGGAATCTCGGCAGGGACTTCAAAATCGCAATTGCATCACGCAAAGAAAATGCTTAGAAACCGGCTTTCAGCATTGATGGATTGAACATGAACGAAAATAAGAACCCAATGAAAAAAAGGCTGAGTGAACAGCTTCCGGTGCATACCCCCGATCCGGGGACCTGGCAGCGGCTTTCGGCTCAGCTCGATGCATTGGCTGCTGAGACGGCCTATCATGAGAAACTTGACCAACTGCCCCTGCACTCGCCCAACCAGGGAACATGGAATAGCATCCATCGCAGACTCAGCCGTATTCACTACATAAAAACCGCTTCACGCATAGCCCTGGCTGCCGCTGCCGGCTTGCTGCTGTTTTTCAGTATTTCGCGTTTCACCGATCATTCACTGAAAGCACCCCCCATTCCAGGCATAGCACAGCAGCAACAAGCTGTTCATCAGCCTGTGGACCTCACCCCCGCCCTCCGACCTTCCGGAATAACACCAACCCGGTCAGCAGCATCCCAAAAGGCAGTCAAACGCCGGCCAGCCTTTAATTCAGCTTCAGTACCATCGTCAAATGTTGTAGCGTCACAACCTTCCATTTCTGAACTGGCATCGGCAGAAGAACCCGTGGGAATTTTTCCGGACCACGAAATTACCCGGGAAAATGAAAATGCTGTGCCCGTTTTGGGTGCAACAGCGCTTACCCCACAAATTACCATTCCTCTGGCTTTAACCACAATACCGGCGAAAACACTTGGTAGGAAAACAGGTGTACAGGCTGCCTGGGCTGAGAACAGGAGTGGCAGTTCAGTTCCTCCTACCGTTAAATACTATACTCCCAAAGAGACAAAGCCTGGCAGCAATACCAGTCACTTTGCCCTTGCCATGAACTACCTGCCCGAGAATATCAATAACGGCACTACCAACTCCTTATTCCATAATGTTGACGTGACCGCCAGCTACAACAAGGAAAAAGTACGGTTCAATACCAGCCTGGGCCTCGCTTACAATGAGGAACAGCTTAATTTTAACATGAATTACAATATCAAATCACCGGTAACGGCTGTGGGACCTGGCGGCCACCTCGATACCCTTGGATATAACCTGGCTACCATGGAATCGCAGTACCAGGGAACCGAAAAGCATGAATACTTCACCTACAACCTTGGCATTGGCAGGCGGCTTTTCAGCCTGGGGAAATTTTCGACCTGGATTAATGCAGGGGCCGGATTTGGCATTCGGATGAATAACCCCGATTTGATTTCATCCACCGAAAAGTCAATAAAAGGACAATATAATGCACTCATAAACAGCATTGTGACTTCCAATCCCGTATATAATAATGTAAATGTGAACTTTGTAACCGGCATTGATTTTAATTATAAAATTCTGAACAGGATCAGCATCACCTTTACCCCAACCAGCCGATGGTATTTTAAACCGGTGCTCTTAAAGGACAACCAGGCTACGGATGAACTCACCCTTGGCTTCAAATCCGGGATCAAAGTGGATTTCTGACAAGGCGGTCTTCTTTTGTAAGCACCTTGCCTTCAGGCATAGCAAACAACCGGCAAATCTTCCTGATGATGCTTTTATCCGATCTTGCCTCAAAATGCATCGTATCAGTTTCCTGTTTTTTGTCGGGAACACAAGCCAGCCCTGCCTGATGCAGACTCAATCCAAATTTTTATTCGCAAAGGGCAGTCTTCATTTCAGTGAAGCTTGCATTTACCCGTATTATTCAGTATATTTGTTGTGACAAATCTGCAAATATTTCAAAATTCTCCACCATGGATAAGATAATAGTTGCTGTTGACCTTTCGGATATTGCGAGTGCAGTAATTGAAAATACTGCCAAATTCGCCGGTGCTTTTAATAGCCGTATCCATATTCTGCATGTTGAGGTACCTGTTCCTACTTATATTGGGAACGAAATGGTACAACCCGTCATTCCGACTGATAACGAAGAAGAACAGGAACGTATCAGGAAGGAATTATCAGCAATGGCTGACCACCTGCATCAGCTTGGGCATGAAGCTGACTTTGAACTCGCCAAAGGGCCCGTGGTAGAAACAATTGTTGAAAAAGCTGCCATATATGGCGCTAAACTTATTGTACTCGGAGCTCACAATCATGGATTCCTGTACCGGGCTTTTATCGGGAGCGTATGTTCGGGAGTGATCAAACATGCTCCCTGCCCGGTGATGATCATACCGCCGAAGCATACTTAAAAACACAGAGAACAGGTTTTTCAGGCACCGAAGGTAAGCGTTAATGGAAAGAAGCCCTTTAACAACTATGCTATGCTGCGATTTTACTGCCTGCGCGTCATCCCTTTACCCATCTTTACAACTCCCCGATTTATCTTTCTCAGTTTTCTCGTTTTTATTTTCCAGCCTCCGCCTTTCTCCTCATTCCGCTTGTTCTTCCTAAATTGTATCTGATTTCTTATTTATAGCTGAGCAATTACCATGAACCGGCAAGCGCTTATAGCCCCCTGCGGTATGAACTGCGGAATTTGTTTAGCCTATTTAAGATCCAAAAACAGATGTGGCGGCTGCCGGAATGAAAATGAACATAAATCTGTTCATTGTGATAAGTGCGTGATTAAAAATTGCGGGTTCTTCAAAACAACGAATTCCATATTCTGCTATGATTGCGATCATTTTCCATGTGCCCGGCTGAAGCAACTGGACAAACGGTACCAGTTAAAGTATCACATGAGTATGATTGAAAACCTTCAGATGATAAAACAAAGTGGTCAGGAAAGTTTTGTGCAAACCGAAAGCATAAGGTGGAAATGCATGAAATGTGGAGGAGTCCTTTGTGTACACCGGGCTTATTGCTTAAAGTGCGAAGAAGAGAAAAAGCTGGTTCAAAAAAGTGCCCATTGATAACTCGTAATTCTTATACTTGAATACAGAAAGCATTCATGCATTTCAGCCTGTATTTTCATAATTTCGGCTAAAGATATTTCAGTACATTATCAGGAAGTTTCTGATTCCTTACCTTTCTTTCCCGCCCAGCAGCCGATCCGCTAAACCCGGCTCGCCCATTTTGGTCAGCGACTGCCTGATCCATTGGCGGTTTTCGGGTTTGTACCAGAAGAAGAACTTCCGCTGGTCTTCCTTCTCCTGCCGGCTGCGGGCGGTAAATACCTTCTCGCCGGTATAGGGATGTATGCCCGAGTAATAAATCGCGCTGGCCAGGGTAAGAGGTGTAGGCGTAAAATCCTGCACCTGTTCGAGCTGGAAACCCAGTTCACGGGTTTCGCAGGCCAGGTGGGCCATATCGCTGAGTTCGCTGCCGGGGTGGCTGGAGATAAAATAGGGGATAATCTGTTGCCGGAGCCCTTCCTGCTGGTTCAACTTATCGAAGGTTTGCTTAAACTGGTGAAACAGCTTAAACGAAGGCTTACGCATGATTTTCAGGATATGGTCGCTGGTATGCTCCGGCGCTACCTTTAAACGGCCCGATACATGATGCTGTACCAGGTTGCGGGTATAGTCGGTGAGGCCGAAACGTTTGTCCTCTTCGGGGCTGCGGCCGATGAGCATATCGTAGCGTATGCCGCTTCCGATATAGATTTTTTTGATGCCTTTGATAGCTGCCGCTTGTTTGTAAAGGCTGGTAAGCGGTTTGTGGTCGGTATTCAGGTTGTGGCAGATGCTGGGAAATATACAGGAAGGCCGTTTGCATTTTTCGCAGATGTCAAGGTCGAAGCCCTGCATTTTATACATATTGGCCGAAGGTCCGCCCAGGTCGGAGACGTTGCCGCTGAAATCGGGCATTTCGGTAATGGATTTCACTTCGTTGAGGATGGATTTCTCCGAACGGCTCGAGATAAACTTCCCCTGATGAGCGCTCAAAGTGCAAAAGGCACAGCCGCCGAAACAACCGCGGTGCAGGGTAACCGAATGGCGGATCATTTCATAGGCGGGCACCGTGCCGCGCTTTTTGTATTTGGGGTGGGGCAGTCGGGTGTAAGGCAAAGCATACACGGCATCCAGTTCCTTCGAGCTCATGAGCGGGAAGGGCGGATTGATGACCACCGCCTTATTGCCCGATGGCTGGATGAGTCTTTTGGCGGAAGCCTTATTGCTTTCCTGTTCTATATGTTTAAACGATTCGCCAAAAGCCTTTTTATCATGAAGACAAGCCGTATAGGAAGGTAAGGTGATGGATTTTTCGTGGCTTTCGAACTCTTTTACAACAGTTTCAGGTATTACAAAACCAGTCTGTGGTATATCCGTCAGCCATGCTATTTCAGGGTTTTCGTTCAGCCGTTTTAAAACTTCCACAACTCCTTTTTCAGCCATGCCATATACCAGGATATCGGCACCGCTGTCGATCAGTATGGAAGGCTTAAGTGTATCGGACCAATAATCGTAATGGGCCAGGCGGCGCATGCTGGCTTCGATGCCGCCGATCATGACAGGAACATCGGGATAGATTTTTTTTAGTATCTGCGTATAAACCACCGTGGCATAATCGGGCCGAAAACCGGCTTTCCCGCCCGGAGTATAAGCATCATCCGAACGCAGTCGCCTGCCAGCGGTATAATGATTTACCATGCTGTCCATATTGCCGGCAGCAACGGCAAAACAAAGCCGGGGTTTGCCAAACTTCCGGAAATCACGCAGGTCGTCCTTCCAGTTGGGCTGGGGGACTATGGCCACGGTAAAGCCGGCATGTTCGATGACCCGCGCAATTACTGCCGTTCCAAATGCCGGATGATCCACATAGGCATCGCCCGAAATAATCACCACATCCACTTCGTTCCAGCCACGGGCCAGCATCTCGTCGCGGGTAATGGGCAGCCAGGCGTTGAGGGGAAGTTGGTCCATAAGGAGAGCGAATTTTTTGCAAAGATACGGAATGAGCGAATATCGGCTACCTTTGTGGATGGGAATGAGGGGTTTGATGAGATTGATGAGATTGATGAGATTGATGGGATTGATGGGATTGATGGGATTGATTTGAGACAAGGGGACAAGGAGAGGGGGCGACAAGGCGAGGATTGATGGGATTGATGGGATTGATTTGAGACAAGGGGACAAGGAGAAAGGGGGGACAGGGAGAAGAGATTGATGGGATGGATGGGATTGATTTGAGACAAGGGGACAAGGAGAGGGGGCGACAAGGCGAGGATTGATGGGATTGATGGGATTGATTTGAGACAAGGGGACAAGGAGAA
>CAIPFN010000178.1 GCA_903864265.1 uncultured Bacteroidales bacterium
CCCAGCTCAAAGAACTGCTCCCGCAATTGATCGATAAAAATCTACTGGCGTAAGATGGGGGTGGGGGTGTGGATACTTTTGAACACGGATGACACTGATTAAACGGATGACCACCGATTTGTTTTGAACACGGATGACACTGATTAAACGGATGACCAATGATTTATTTTGAACACGGATGACACTGATTAAACGGATGACCACTGATTTATTTTGAACACGGATTAAACAGATGATCACAGATTTTTTTTGAACACAGCCTGCCCCGGGAAATGTGGGAGAAAATAGATAAAAAGGATTGGAAAGGATTTTCGACTTTATCAGTGAAAATCAGTAACATCCGTGTTATCAGTGTTCTAAAAAAATCAGGAACACAGCCTGCCCCGGGAAACGTGGGAGAAAATAGATAAAAAGGATTGGAACAGATTTTCGACTTTATCAGTGAAAATCAGTAACATCAGTGTCATCCGTGTTCTAAAAAAAAATCGGTGAAACCGGTGCCAGTCATTATGACCATATTGCTCAATTTAGTATATTTGTGCTTTATAAGCGGTGGCAACGCGCTAAATTCTGCACTTTATATATGTCAACTTTTAAAACCGGCCAGGTGGTGAAATTTCTGAAACCCTACCCCGGCGAAGACTCCGAACAGCCCTATATTGTGGTAGAATTTAAAGACGGGCACGAGGAAACCAGGATCAATATTTCACCCATGATGACCGGACTTGATATTCCTCCAGTGTATACGGTGAGGACCTCAGAACTGGCTATATTAGATTTGAGCGCGGCCGGAATAAATGATTGAGGTTAAGGCTGTGGCCGGGGTTGAGATATGAATGCCATTGGGTTAACCGTAAAAACTTAAATTTTAACCTTCACGAACCGCATTTTACTCATAAAGTCCCCCAAAAGGTATAACCCTTACCGAAACAGCTGTAATTTCCGGCAGGAGTTCTGCATGACCTTGAACTTCCCCACTGAACTGCCTGCGGCAAAAACTATAAGGATCCCGGCTCCTGAATAAACTACCTGGATTGAGATAGCCCTATCTCAACCTTCAATTTATTGTTCGCTGGCTAAGGTTCCAATTAATAACCCGGCCCTATCCTGCTTACCGCCTTTTAACACCTGCTTTCTTATCCCGTTTATCATTGTTCTTCGGAGCCGGATCTCGGTTATCCTTATCCGTATTGTTTTTCCCCTTAAACAGCCGGTTGAAAAACCCTTTGATTCCAATCTGACGGTAAGGTTCGCATTCGCGGAAGGAATAAGCCTCTTGCTGGAAACGGAATGGAGTAAGGTATTTCCCGTTTAATTCCTTGTCATTTTCAATATCCCGCAGTATACCGGCCACCACGGGCAATGCCAGCGCGGCTCCTGATCCGCTGGCACCGTTAAAATGAAGCTGCGGACTGCTGGCGCCCACCCAGGTGCCCACAACCAGGTCGGGGGTGTAGGCAATAAACCAGGCATCCGAACAGTTTTGCGCGGTGCCGGTTTTCCCTGCAAGTTCGGCACGTATTCCATAGGTGCTCCGTATCCGGGTCCCGGTTCCCTGGTTGACGGCTTCCTGTAAAATGGCCGTTATCACCTGGCTGGTTTCGGCTCTGAATACGGTTTTGGGTTCGGCAGCTTTATTTAAATACAGGACTTTCCCTGATGCATCGGTGATCTTGTTGATCATAAACAGCTCGTTGAGTTTTCCCTGGTCGGCGAAAGCAGCGTAGGCTCTCACTATCTCGTAAAGCGACAGATCGAGGGTGCCCAAGGCCACCGAGGGTGCATCGCCTATGAGCTTAGGGAACTCCAGTTTATTGCAGGTATTCACCAGGTTTTCCCTTCCGGTCCGGAAATACAAATCAATGGTCGGAAGGTTCATGGAATGCGACAGGGCATACCATAAAGCAACCGTGCTGCCAGGGGTCGATTCTTTGTCGGCATTCTGAGGCTCCCAGTCCTCGTAACCGGGATACTTCTTTTCTTCGTTCGCGAGATACGTACAAGGTGTAAACTCTCCTTCGAGCGCCGTGGCATACAAAAAAGGCTTGAAAGCCGAGGCTATCTGCCGGTGCGACATCACCATATCAAAAGGAAGGGTATTGAAATGATTTCCTCCTATCCAGGCAATGACGGCTCCGGTTTTGGGATTGGTGATCAGCACCGCGGCATTTAACATTTTGTAGTAATACCAAAGGCTGTCGGTCCTGCTGATATGCTTTGTTTCCATGCCATCCCATCCGAACAGATCCACATCCTTTTTGACCTTGTCACTGCCGGGATCCTTCGAAAGCTGCTTTTGTCCGGCAACCCATTGCTTTTTGAAGCTGCGGCTTTCAAGTTCCCTGTCGAGCAGTTGCTGCATGCTCTGCAACTGGTTTTTAACTGCTTTGGTGGCCATCTCCTGGACTTTATAATCCAGAGTGGTATATATTTTCAGCCCATCTTTTTCCAGGTTATACTCCCTGCCGGTACTGGATTTCAGGTCTTCGAGCAGCTCAAGGGTCTTTTTCCTTACCTGGTGTACAAAGTAACCTGCCGGGGCGTTGAGGCTCAGGTTTTCGTAGCTGAGGATCACGGGTAATTTCCTGAGGCTGTCGGCTGCTTTGGCCGTTAGGTAATGCTCCTTTTCCATCAGGCTGAGCACCGTATTGCGTCGTGCCAGCGAATTTGCAGGGTTGAGGCGGGGATTGAAATGCGTGTTGGCTTTTAGCAAACCTACCAGCACAGCCGATTCCTGTACCGATAAATCGCGGGTTGGCTTGTTAAAATAGCGGTGTGAAGCCGTTTCAACCCCGTAAACCTCATCGCCGAAGGGTACGGAATTCAGGTACAGCAGTATAATCTCCTGCTTGGAATACACATTCTCGATGCGGGCGGCAAGGATGATTTCCTTTATTTTATTTACCGGCATGCTGATAAGTCCGTAGTCGTTACGTCCGTACAGGTTTTTAAGCAGTTGCTGGGTGAGGGTACTCCCTCCTCCTCCGCTGTTGTCGCCCAGCAAAATGCTTTTCAGGAAAACGCGGAAATAGCTTCGGGTATCATAACCCGGGTGGGTAAAGAAGCGCTTGTCTTCGGTTGCGATCAGGGCTTTTACCAAATGATCGGGCACATCCTTCCAATGGATATTGGTGCGGTTTTCGGCAAAAAATTCGCCGGTTAAAACACTGTCGGCTGAAAATACCAGCGAAGCTTCTTCGTTGTTTATAGCTGACAACTCCTTTTTATCGGGCAAATGGCCAAAGGCCCCGAAATACACGATGAGGAAAAATGCCAGCAGAGCCAAAGCTATCGTGGCAAGAAACGCCGCAACCCCTGGGAGGATTTTCTTCAGGAGACTGTTTTTTAAAAATTGCATACAAATTATTTTAGTGAAGTCAATATAATTCCGCGGCCCGGGCATATCCCGGGCCGCTTTGTTGATGTGACTTAATCCTTGAACCAGGGGAATATTCCAATCTTTTCGCCCCTCTCCCCTGTCGCTCTATCCCCTTGTCCCCTTGTCTCCCTGTCCCTCAATCAATCCCATCAATCCCATCAATCCCATCAATCCCTTCAATCCCATCAATCCCTTCAATCCCTTCAATCCCATCAATCCCATCAATCCCTTCAATCCCATCAATCCCATCAATCCCATCAATCCCATCAATCCCATCAATCCCTTCAATCCCATCAATCCCTTCAATCCCATCAATCCCATCAATCCTCTATGCATTCCTATTCCCCGGCAGAACGTGTATGATACCTCTATTTTAACCTTTGCCCAGGGCCTGAAGCACTCTTTCGGGTGTCATCGGCATACGGTATAAACGGGCACCGCTTGCGCTATAAATGGCATTGGCAATAACGGCACCTATGGCCACTATGGCAGGCTCACCCCCGCCCTGGGGAGCTTTATCCTGGCGGTCGAGAATAAGGGTTTCAATTTCAGGCAGGGATGAGAAACGTGGAATATCATACCTGTCGAAACCCCGGTTTAGTATATCGCCTCCCTCGAATAACACTTCTTCCGTCAGCGCATAGCCCAGCCCCATGGTGATGCAGCCTTCCATCTGTATAGTTGCGCCTTCGGGGTTAACGCAAAGACCCATATCCTGGGCGCAGGCTATGCGCAGCACCTGCACCTGGCCGGTAAGGGTATCCACCTTTACTTCGGCCATATGAGCCACCCAGGTTCCGGCATCAATGCCGACGGCAATACCTACACCTCTTCCCTGGCCTTTGGTACCGGTTACATATCCGAATTTGCGGGCAACAGCCTGGAGGCAGGCAATCATTTTTTCATCTTTCAGGTTCTTCAGTCGGAATTCAAGCGGATCGATGCCGGCCGCTGCGGCCATAATGTCAATCTGCACTTCCCTGGCGAAAGTGTTGGTGTTGTTATTGGGTGCGCGCCAGGCCCCGGTAGCGAAGGGATGTACCGCTGCCGCTGCCTTCTTCCGGCTGTAAACCGTAGTTCGGACATGGGGCACATTGTAAATGGTTTCGGATCCCCTGGGGCCGGCAAAATATAAGTGGTAGTCCCACAGTTTTATCAGCCCTGCCGCGTCAGTTCCCGACCTGATCTTAACCACCCCGGCCGGGTGAAAGGTATCGAGGAAAAACTCCTCGTCACGGGTCCATACCAGCATGACGGGTTTGCCTGCCATGCGGGCCAGTTGTGCTGCTTCCATCCCCTGCCGGAAAGCGCCCTTGCCCCCGAATCCTCCGCCAACAAAAGGCGTGATCACCCTCACTTTTTCTGGTTTCAGGTCAAGGTCGCGGGCGATGCTGTCCTGCAGGCCAAAAGGCGACTGGGTGGAAACCCATACCGTCATTTTGCCGCCTTCGAAGCAGGCCAGGGCCGAATGTGTTTCAATGGCCGCGTGTGCCACATAAGGATCGTGAAATTCCGATTCTATAATTTTAACCGAAAGCTTACGCCCTGCTTCCAGGTCACCGCTTTGCCTGAGTACTTCTGCCTCAGTATCGGCTTTGAGCATCCATTCAAAAATGGTTTTATCGTTAACCGGCATTTCATTAAAGGTATATTCAGCCTTGATCTTCACCATGGCCTGGTCGGCCTTATCGCGGTTTTCGTGAAGCACCGCCACCATATCGCCTTCGCGCAAAACCTGAACGCCTTCCATTTGAGCGGCACCTGAATAATCGACTGTTTTAAGCCTGGCCCCGTGCGAGGGCGGCCGTAAAATACGCGCAAACACCATCCCCGGCAAGCGGAAGTCGCCGGTATATTTAGCCTCTCCCGTAACTTTAAGGATGGCATCGCTGCGCTTGTGCGATTTCCCCACACAGGCGAACCGGGTGTAGTCCTCAACCGAAGGTTTTATGTCGAGGTATTTTTCGATCTTTTTCCCTTGTGTGAGCTGTGCGTAAGAAACCGAATGGCTGGCATCGAGTGTGTCGCTGATGATTCCCGCGTTGACTTCGAGTTGCGACACAGGCAGTCCGAGTTGAACCGAGGCCAGGGAGAGTAAAACAGCCCTTGCTTCGGCCGCCGCAGCCCGCATGTACGGCCCGAACACCCGGGTGCTGAGTGAGCCCCAGGTGCCCTGGTCCCACGGGCAGAGATCGGTATCCCCCATCACCATCTTTACCTTTTCGAAAGGCACATTCAGCTCATCGGCCATCATCTGTGCCAGCGAAGTGATAATGCCCTGCCCCATTTCGACCTTGCCGGTGAAGCAACTCACCGTACCATCGACGCCTATGCTGAGGAAGGCGTTATAGTCCTTAGGCAGGCTTTTTCCCTGTTCTGCCGGCAGGCCGAACAGGTCGGAAAGACCCCACGGACGGAAAAATATAATTATTCCGCCTCCCAGCAGTTTCATAAAACTTCTTCTTTTAATGCCTGATCCTTTTATTGGATGGATCAGCTTTTCGCTGTGCTTATCCGGTTTTCCCATGGCTATTTCCCTCCCTCCATTTCTTTGGCGGCTGTATGCACCGCTTCGATGATACGTACATGGGCACCACAGCGGCAAAGGTTATTTTCCATTCCCAGCCGTATCTGTTCCGTGGTAGGTGCAGGGTTTTTCAGCAGCAGGCCCGTAGCATTCATAATCATGCCCGGGGTGCAGTAGCCGCATTGCAGGGCGTCGTGTTCCACAAAGGCTTTCTGAACAGGATGCAGTTTCCCCTCCCCGGCAAGGCCCTCGATGGTGACAACATGTTTATCGACAACATCAGCGATTGTTAAGGTGCAGGATCGTTCGGCCTCGTTATCCACAAGCACCGTGCAGGATCCGCAGAAACCCATGCCGCAACCGAATTTGGTGCCTGTGAGCCCGAAGTGGTTTCGCAGCACCCATAAAAGGGTTTGGCCGGGGTCGATCAGCACATCTGTTTTTTTTCCGTTTAAATAAAAACTAATATTCTCTTCCATACCTGTCATGTTTATTTAAGGCGATGATACAATTTTTATATGTGTCAGCATTCAGCAAAATACAAGGAAAGGATGATTCGGTATCCTGAATAAACATCCCTTCATTCGGGTTACCAAAGATACGATTGAAATGCCGGTTTTCACCGGGGCAATTCCCGATATCAGCCCTAAAAACCATGAAATGTGTGAATTATGTAATATTTTTAAAAAATTGTGTAAGGCTTCCGCCTGCCTGTTGACCTACTTTTACCACTTGTTAGCTTCACTCGTTTAGGTACTGAGGAATCAGAAAAATTACAATTCTGAGCTCGTAAATCAGGTGGCAAAAATGAGAGATGCTGATCATTCACTTTTAAAAAATCCTAAAAATGAGAAATGCATCTGTTTCACAGAGACCTTCGTTGAACAAACCCCATCACAAATTATTAACCGGCGCTACTATGGATAAATATCCCATTATGCTGGAGGATGGCAAAACCATCATTTTTATCTCCGACAAGAGCAAAGAAGAAGAAACGAGACTCAAATACCGAATGCGCGCCCTGAACAATTTAGTTAAGTGAAATATTAAATTTACTTTTCCCTTCAGCCATCTGTCGGGTTTACCACTGAAAGCTTCCATAAAGGCTCAGGAGGTTTTCCTGAAACCGGTGGGAGTGTTGGGTTTTCTTTTCCTCCGTGATGATTGCCGTATGGCTCAGAACGGCACAGGCAGCAAATAATTCAGGCATACCCATAATATAAATGCAACAAACCCGCCCCGGTTCAGGGCGGGTTGTGTTCGAGCATACTTCTGCTTGTATTCCGGCACTGAATGTACTGCGAAAAACATGGGCTCGTTGAGATGCTTAACGATCAATTGAGGCCGCCTGGGTAATGGCAATTTCGGTAAGTGCCCGATATTTACTTCATCAGGTTTCCGTCAGCATCTATCAGTTTGATTTCGTAACCGGCTTCTTTAAGGGGAGCTTCCACAATGGACCTGTCGCCTACAACCACGAAGGCCATCTGGTCGGGTTTTATGGTTTTTGCGGCCAGTTCCTGTATTTCTTTAGTTTGCAAAGATTTAAGCTTTGCCACATATTCGGTGAAATAATTATCTTTCAAGCCATAGGTCACAATTTCGTCGATGGCGTTCACAACCGCACCGGCGGTTTCGTAAGTTCCCGGTATCTGCAGCAGTTTGTTTTTCTGGTTCCGTTTTACTTCGTCGTCGGTAGCCGGTTTTGACGAAACAAATCCGTTCAGCTCCTTATAGATTTCCTGCAGGGTCTCTTTTGTTTTATCAGCCTGAACCGAAGTATACACAATGAAGGGACGCTGTCCTTTTGTGTTGAAAATGCCTGTTCCCGCTCCATAGCTCCAGTGTTTATCCTCGCGTAAATTCATATTGAGCCGGGAAGTAAATTCGCCGCCTATGATGCTGTTGGTGACCGTAAGTGCGGGTTCATTATACTGGCCGTAAGGCTTGATCAGGTTTCCGGCAATGAAGAGGGACTGAACCGATCCGGGGCGGTCCATGAGATATACCGCTGATTTTGCAGGGCCGGGTACCGTGGCAATACTTTTGGACGGCACGCTTGCCTTTTTCCATCCGCCCAGCAGTTTCTCGAGCTTTGGTTTTAGCTCGTTGAGTGTAATATCGCCTACTACAATTAGGGTGGCATTATTGGGTTTTATCCAGGTTTCATAGTATTTTAAAAGTTGTTCGCGGGTAATGCCGCTTACGCTGGTCTCCGTACCCGAACCGGTGAGGGGAAGTGCATAGGCATGTCCGTCGCCATAAAGCAATTTAGGCAGCAGCCGCAAGGCGATACTGAAGGGCTCAACTTTTTCGCGTTGAATAGTGACGAGTTGTTCTTTTTTCAGACGTTCAAAGTCCTTTTGCGGGAACGAAGGGTGTAAAAGCACGTCAGCAAAAATATCGAGACCATCGTCAATTTTTGATTTTAGCGACGTCAGAGCTACGAAGGACTGGTCGAGCCCTGCAAAGGTATTCAGCCTGGCCCCGATATTGGAAAGGGCATCACTTATGGCCAGGGCGTTCCGGCTTTCCGTTCCTTCATCCAGCATATTCATGGCCAGCACTGCAACGCCGGGAACTGACATCACATCGGTGGAGAAACCGGCATCGAATGCAAGAAGCATGTTAATATCGGGAATAGTGGTCCTTTGAGCCAGAATGACAGGGAGCCCGTTGGAAAGGGTGGTCCGCTGAAGATCAGGAAGGATCAGATCCGGGTCTTTCCCCAGGTCGGGCATGGTTGTACGGTCGGCATCAGCAATATCGCTCTGGGCTTCTTTGAATGGCTGTACTTCGAGCACATATTGCCCATCCGACAGCCATTCCCTGGCGGCATTCTGAAGGTCGGCACAGCGGGCATCCTGCAGTTCCTGTAACCAAACCTTGTACTGTTCGGGATTGCCAAAGTAGGTCTGGTTGAAACCAAACATATCCGACTTCCCGCCAAAGCCTCCAACCCTTTCGAGTCCACGGATAAATGAGGCATAGGTATTGGTTTTAACACGGTCGAGTTCTTCCTGGCTGGGACCCTTTTCAATAAAAAGACTCAGTTCTTCGTCAATAGCCGTTTCAACCTGCGCCACATTAATGCCTGGTTTTACATCAGCCACAATAGTGAACAATCCGCCGATTTCGCGGCTGTCGAGATAGGAATATACCGAAGTAGCTATTTGTTCGTCGTATACCAGCCGTTTATATAAGCGCGACGATTTGCCAAACGACATGACCATATTGGAAAGATCAAGCATATACGAATCGTGGGTGCCTTCGGCCGGGATATTCCAGACTTTATAGATACGGGGCTGGTTAACGCGGTCCTGCATGTACTGCCGCTGTGTACCGGAACGCTTAGCCGTCCAGGCTTCATACTTGGTTAGAGGAGGCCCGGCAGGCAATCCCCCGAAGTATTTCTTCACTTTTTCGAGAGCGGCATCGGTTTGAACATCGCCCGCTACCACCAGGGTTGCATTATTGGGTCCGTAGTAAGTTTTAAACCATTCCTTCACATCCGACAGCGAGGCTGCACCCAAATCTTCCATGGAGCCTATCACGGTCCATGAATAGGGATGACCGGCCGGGTAAACACTTTTTGTCATATAATTGTCGACCAGCCCATAGGGTTCATTTTCATACTGCCGCTTTTCGTTCTGTACTACCCCGCGCTGTTCATCGAGAGTGGTCTGGTTAATGGCATTAACCATATATCCCATGCGATCGCTTTCGAGCCAGAGCACCTGGTCGAATGCTGAAACCGGCACCGTTTCGAAATAATTGGTACGGTCGTTATTGGTAGTGCCGTTCAGATCGGTTGCGCCAATTTTCTCAAGTGCCTTGAAATAGTCGGTGTTAAAATGTTCACTTCCGTTAAACATGAGGTGTTCGAAGATGTGGGCAAAACCGGTTTTACCGCCCAGTTCGTTTTTCGAACCCACATGATACCAGATATTCACAGCCACAACCGGAGTTTTGTGGTCTTCATGAATAATGACGGTGAGCCCGTTGTTGAGTACAAATTTCTTATACGGCACATCGACCTCGGTTAATTTGAGATTCCCCTGCGCAAATAGTGAAGTTACTACTGCCAGAAATACATTCGTCACAATAAATTGCTTCGTTCTCATGACAATACCTTTTAAAATTTGTTTTTAAATGAATAAAGAATTGCTCAATAAAGGTAATCAAACAAGCAGCGGAAAACAACTTTTCATATATTATTTTTTTCTCTAATACGCTCTTATTAACCTATTTACCTTCGATTCAGAATCGAATTCACAAAATTATTTCCATCAATAAAGTTTCACTCATAAAAAGCCTTACTTTTATACTGTTTAATTTTTTAAAGCATAAATTCATGCGTTCTGGCATTCACCCGCTATCCTTCCGGGATTTATTTTCCACTTACCGGAACAACTGCCTTCTGACTGTGTTACTTTAACAATTATACTCTCCACACCTGCCACATCCGCCTGAGCCAGGAATACTTTGAACCCCGCATTATAAGCTGGTGCCCCTTTCCACATTTTTTTGCCTTATTGCCCGGTGGAATTTTCTTACTGCTTTTTTAACCTTAATAGATTTTCAATACTTATCTAATATTTCCCAGGATGAAATTCAAAATTCTGATCCTTTTATTTTGCCTGGCCTCTACCGGGGCTGTAGGACAAACGGCTGACGAGATAATTGCCAGGCATATCGAAGCCATTGGGGGCCGTGACAACTGGGCCAGGGTGAAATCCATACGCATGGAAACCCTTATGAAACAGCAGGGAGCTGAAATCCGGACTTCTTATCTGCTGGTCGACAGGAAAGCCATGCGCGCTGATGTTTCCATCATGGGGATGTCGGGCTATACGGTGATCACCACTTCGGAAGGCTGGTCGTTTTCGCCCTGGAGTGGGCAAACCAAAGCCGAAGCCATGACGCCCGATGACGTTAAAAATGCCCAGGAAAGCCTGGATTTGCAGGATAAATTCCTGACATATAAAGATCTTGGCAAAAAACTGGATTATTTTGGCACGGATGATATTGACGGTACGGAATGCTATAAACTGAAAATGACAGGTAAGGACGGCTTCGAAACCACATTTTATATTGATCCGGATAATTACCAGGTTATCAAGCAGGTGCAGAAGCTGGTGGCAAATGGACAGGAGATGGAAAACGCCTCTTATTTTTCCGATTTCACCCCTCTGCCCGAAGGGATTGTGGTTCCTATGATCAACTCCAGCGACTGGGGCTCCACCGAAACCACCAAAATTGAAATAAACCCGGCGGTGGACGAATCGGTCTTTAAAATTGCAAGGTAAGAAGCATTATTCCGTTCCGGGTCAAACAAATTTTCATCTAGATTTCCAAACCATGAAACCCTATTTAACCGCATTACTCGTTTGTTGTGTATTAGCATTGCAGGCACAGCCGGCACTCAACTCAGCCATGTTCGGTACGATGAAAGCCCGTCAGCTGGGACCGGGAACCATGAGTGGCAGGATCTCAGCCATTGAAGGCGTTACCCGCGACGAAGGAAAAACCATTTATGTGGGGACTGCCGGGGGCGGAATCTGGAAGTCGACCAGCGGAGGCGCCTCCTACAAACCGGTTTTCGATAAATATTGCCAGTCCATAGGAGCCCTGGCTATTGATCAGAAAAATCCTTCTACCGTGTATGCCGGGACAGGGGAGAGCAATATGCGGAATTCCGTATCCATAGGCAACGGGGTATATAAAACCACGGATGCCGGCGATAACTGGAAAAAGATCGGGCTCGACAGCACAGAGCACATTGCAAAAATTGTCATCAACCCCCTGAACAGTGATATCGTTTATGTGGCTGCACCTGGTCCTCTCTGGAGTAACAGCATTCACAGAGGGCTTTACAAATCAGTGAATGGAGGCGAAACATGGGATAAGATTCTTTACATTGATGCCTCCACCGGCTGCGCCGACATACTGGTTGATCCTTCCAACCCTGAAATCCTGCTGGCATCCATGTGGCAATTCCGCCGCCAGCCTTACAGTTTTAACTCAGGGGGTACGGGCAGCGGGCTTTACAAAAGCAGCGACGGAGGAAAAACCTGGAAAGAGATCAGCGGCGGATTGCCCGAAAAGCCTTTCGGACGCATCGCCATGGCGCTGGCACCCAGTGATCCCAGGCAGATGGTGGCCATTGTTGAAAGCAGGAAGACAGGCCTTTATATTTCGTCCGACGGGGGCGAAACCTGGAAAAGCCAGAGCGCCACTCTCAACGTATGTGCACGCCCGTTTTATTTCAGCACCATAGCCATTGACCCTGCCGATCCGAAAAGAGTGTACCGGCCCGCCTTCCAGTTTGCCTATAGCAGCGACGGGGGGTATTCCTTTACCGAAGCCAGCAGCGACGGGGGCTGGGTGCATTCCGACATGCATGCCTTATGGATCAACCCGGTGCATACCAACATTTTATACCTGGGTACCGACGGCGGCATCTATGTGAGCGTCGACAGGGGCGTTACCTGGCAGTTTAACCAGAGTTTGCCGGTGGGCCAGTTTTACCATGTAGCTTTCGACCTCAGGGAACCCTACAACGTATATGGAGGACTACAGGATAACGGCAGCTGGATGGCCCCGAGCGCATCGCCGGGAGGCATTGGAAACGGCGACTGGACCATGGTAGGCGGAGGCGACGGTTTCTGGACGATCCCGGATGCCGACGGAAAAACCGTGTACTCCGAATCGCAGGGAGGCAGCATGTCGCGTGTGGACCTCAAAACGCTGCGGTCGGAATTTATACAGCCACAAAAAACCACGTCTGAAGAAAAGCTTCGCTGGAACTGGAATACGCCCATTGTTACCGGGGAAAAAAATCCTAAAAACCTGTATACCGCCGCCCAATACCTGTACAAGTCGACCGACCAGGGGCGCAACTGGAAAAGGATTTCTCCTGACCTGACCACCAACGATAAAACCAAGCAGAAACAGGAGGACAGCGGCGGATTGAGCGAAGACAATACTTCGGCCGAAAATCACTGTACCATATTCACCCTTGCGGAGTCGCCTTTCGACGAAAACCTGGTATGGGTGGGAACGGATGACGGCAACCTACAATTTACGCGCGACGGAGGCAGCACCTGGACCAATGTTTCGGCCAATGTCAGCAAGAGCGGGATTGCCGCCCAGGCCTGGGTCAGCAGCATACAACCCTCGCAATTTGACCCGAATGTGGTGTATGCCACTTTCGAAAATCATATGTACGGCGACCACAGCACTTACCTTGCGAAAAGTACGGATATGGGCAGCAGCTGGGAAAGGATGAACAGCAAGGTTTTTACTGGTTTTGCACATAAAATCAAAGAAGATCCTATCAACAGGAACTTGCTGTTCCTGGGGACCGAAATGGGGTTATTTGCCAGCCTCGACGGGGGTGAAAACTGGTTTCGTATGAAAAACAATATTCCGGAATACGTGCTGGCCCGGGATATTCAAATCCAGCCCAAAACCAATGATCTCATTGTTGCATCCCATGGCAGGGGTATTTTTATACTCGACGACATCCGCCCCCTGCGTAATTTCAACAAAGAGATCTGGCAACAGGATGTTTACCTGTATCCTACACCCGATATTACGCTGAACAACGGGAAATATGGATGGGGAGGAACCGATGTTCCGGGAGGCTGGACTGCCGAAAATCCGGCTTCCACGCCCCCGTTTACCTATTACCTGAAGCAGCGCCTCAACACCGGCAAGGTCACCCTCGAAGTGTATGATGAGAAAGGGACACTCATGCAATCCATGCCGGGCACTATACGGAAAGGCATCAACAAGGTAACCTGGAACCTGAGGGGAATACCGCCTAAAGTAGCGGCCGGTAGCACTAAAATGGATCAGACCGGCTTTGTTTCACCCATGGTGCTGCCAGGAACATACACACTGATAGTCAGGGTGAAAGACAAGGCCTTCAGCCAAACCTTTAATTGTGTTCATGACACGGCTAACAAGGAGCTTACCCTCAACGAGCGGCTGCTTGTATATGAAAAAGCCATGCAGTTGCAGAAACTGTATAACGATATAAATAAAACCATCGACAGTATCGCCTGGTACCAGAACAAGCTCAAACAGGATACGGCCTCATTCGCCAGAAATAAGAATGCAAAAGCCTTTTTTAATGAGTTGCAAAAGATAAAAGCGGAACTGATGGCTACAAAGAAGACATCCATCTTCGCCACGGAAGAAAAAATCCGTGAGAAAGTATCCACATTGTATGGGATTTTCTGCAGCATGGAAGCCCGGCCCAACGCCACGCAACTTCAGTCGATCGACGACCTTCGGCAGGATTTCAGTAAACAGGAGGATGCTTTTGCAAAGGCGGTTGAAAAGCACAGGGCTAAAAATGCGAAGCTTTTCGCACTGAAATCAGGAACCTGATTAACAGCGGAAAAGCATGACACCGTGCTGCATTCACATCAAAACAGCAGTAAGAATACCGCCAGACCTTATTCTAAATCCGGTGCAAACCCGTTCCAGAATCGAGGGTCATCCCCTTTCGGAAATTGAACCTTTGGGGCAGGGCCTTTTTCACTCTTAATACGCCTCGAGTCGCCCGGCAGCCTGTATCTGATCCCGCACAAACAGGTTGAACACGGGTTGAGCCTGCAGGTCTTCCAGGTTCAGATGCATGCGGTAGCGCCAGTAATGGGTGGGATTCCCGGGATTATTGATGCGTTCGGCATGAGGGTCGGGAAGGCGTAGGTTTTCATCCATCCCAAGCAGGTCCTGTATGGCAAAAATAGCCCACATGCTGGGTGAATACAAATGCTGTACGATGATCTGCCTGACCACGGCGGTAGTGCATTCGTGAGGCGCAGCGTAGAAGTTCCCAAGAATCTCGTTATAAAATTTTTGTGCCAGGTCATGATTTTCTTCCCACCACCCGCGTACGGTGGAGGTGTCGTGCGAGGAGGGTGTTGCTACCGACAGGTAAGGATAACCGGCAGGATGCCCAAAGGTAATTTTAGGATTTTTAGGCATACGCTGTACTTCGAGGCTTAGGATTCCCAGGTTGTTCATAACGTCGGAAACACAGGCCGGCACCATTCCCAGGTCTTCGCCGCAAAGCAACATATTCGTTGCCTTTTTCAGTACGGGCAGTTTGGCCATGGCTTTTCCCCGCCAGAATTCTTCGTTCCGGTGATAGAAATAATCGAGGTAAACTTCGTTAATCACATGCTTTGTGTGATTGTCGAGTTCCTGGTAGGAGCGCGTAAAATGAAGGGTATGCCGCGGGAAAAAGGCATTGCCGTCAGTGCCCGGGGCCTGCAGGAACAATACTTCCGAAACCAGTGAAAAAAGTCCCTGGCTTATCCGCTCGAGGCGGTTCCTCATTTCGGGGCTGGTATCCGGCTCCACCGTGAGTTTAACTTCAATTTTGCGCTGGGTATCGTAATCCGGATGCAGGTCGTAGCAGCGCGGGGCTGACTCGACCAGGTAATTGGCTTTTACATATTCGGTAAGATCGCCGAAGCGTTCGTAAAGAAAATGCTCGCGTATATAAGGCTGGCAAAGGCGTTTTTCGTCGAACCAGATGCCCCGGTTCTGCAGTTCCTCCCGGTAATATGGAATGCTGGGGTTAAAGTAGCCCATCAGCCCTTCCACCTGACTGGCAGGAATTTCCCATATGCGGAAAAATCCCAGTATATGATCGATACGGAAAGCATCGAAATAGAGTGATAACTGCCGAAGGCGCTGCTGCCACCATGCATAGTTGTCTTTTGCCATTTCGTCCCAGTTGTAAGTCGGGAAGCGCCAGTTCTGGCCCTTGGTGGAGAAATCATCGGGGGGAGCTCCCGCCTGGCAATCCATATGAAAGAGATGTGAATTCAACCAGGCATCCACGCTGTTGCGGTACACGCCTATAGGGATATCGCCCTTCAGCACCACGCCCTTCGAACGGGCATAATCGGCTGCCCCGAGCAGTTGCAGATGTGCATGGTACTGTATAAAGTAATGAACAGCAATATCATCATAATGATACAGGTTTTTGTCGGTAAGCTGAGCCAGCATTTCAACCGATGGCTTGCTGTAAATACCCCAGCGGCTAAAATCGGGGGTGTCGAAAAGGTCGCGGAGGAAGGAGAAAGCGGCATAGGGCCTGAGCCAGTGTTCGTTGGCATCAAAAAAGGCAATAAACCCCGGATCATTGAGAAATTCATGCTTCTTCTGGTCGTATATCAGTTTGAAAAACCTGGACTTAAGAGCCATAACAGCTTCATAATCAATTTTGGCCAGCGAATTCAGGTATTTCCCCTGGGCTTCGATAATCTGCTGGTTGATATCGGATTCGAGGGTGCCGATTTCCATCAGGTTGATATAAATCGGATGCAGTGCATACACCGAAATGGCAGCATAGGGGTACGAATCCTGCCAGGCATGTTTGGCAATGGTGTCGTTAACAGGCAATATCTGTATCAGGCGCAAACCTGTTTCGCTGGCCCAGTCGACCAGCAGTTTTAAATCAGTAAATTCGCCTACGCCGAAACCCTGCCTGCGGCGCAGCGAAAACACCGGGATGGCAACACCGGCGCCTTTCCAGGGATATTGAGGGAAATCAAATTTTTCGTCGCTGATTTCAATAACATCGGGCACATTTCCTTCGGGAAGCGAAATAATACGGTCGGTCGCTTTCTCCCAAAACTCCGTCTTGCCCGTTTCGTTTTTGATCAGGTATTTATAGTGTACCGGGAAATCAGTGACAGGCACCCTGGCCTCGCCGGACCATTGGGGGAAATCAGGATTCCCCAGCGAAACGGCTTTCTTTTCGGTCCATTCGCCCAGGGTTTTTGTACTTCCTGAAACGGCTACCCTATGCCCGGGTTTGATCCTGACCACATTAGGCTTGAATTTCAGAACAACTGTATTTTCACTGTCACCGGCTTTAGCTTTTGGAGCCTTATCCGACTTGCCGGCCTTAAATATAGCGTTGACAAAGGCGGATGAATTCAGGGCAAAATCCGGGTCCGACATGGGCCGCCACCGGTCTGATAGCAGTATAGTTCGGCTCAGCTTGCTTTCAGGTTTGAATATTCGGTCAGGGCCCCACTCCTCGATATTAGTGTTAAAGTTGGAATCCTTCACGAAATACCGGTACGTAAAGCCGATAGTCACACTCAGCTCAAGCTGAAAAACCCACAGGCCTGAATGCACATTTTTCAGTGACATCAGCTGTGCATTTTGCGTCAGACCCTCGCCTAATTCAGGGAGAGATCCGGTAAGCATCAGTTCCTGGCCACTAAAAGTCTTATATTCAATCTGAAAATGTATCAACATAATTCAATTCTATTAATTGGGGATGAAAATAATAAATATTTTGCTACCCTTATAAAATTAGTGTTAAAATAGGAAAATATTTTTGTTTCAATCCCATCCCGGCCGGGATCGGCTCAATTTGTCTTTACCCTGTGTTTTCAGCACAACTCCGTTTTGACCTGTCCGGGGATGGATCACTTCAAACTTTTCTGACTGCAGATCTGGATCTGTGCATTAAAAAATCCGGCTAATACTTCAGGCTTATTCCTTACCAACAAAAATTATCATTAATTTTCGGCTCGAAAAACTATACTGGGTCCGGAGTTCTTAATCATGCCGTTTACGGCGTATGAAGATCCTGCGATTCATGGGTTTCACACTCCGGCTTTAATCCCAGCAGCTATGATTGTACAAGCTAAAAACCACAGGCAGGTTCTTTTGCAAAGACTTACTCCCGACGATTACGGGAAATTAGTTGAATATCTGCAACAACTCGGACCCGACACCCTGAAACGCTTCGGCCCTCATGCCTTCGGTATGCAGGCTGTTCTTGAGTGTTTTCAGAATCCCGAAAATTCAGCCTATGTCGCACTGGATGCCGAAACATTCCGGATTATTGCCTATTCTATTATTAAGACCGGCTACCTGGAGCATGACAGAGAGCGCTTGCAATCCTATGGGCTTGTACTTGACAAACTGACAGACTGCACCTTTGCCCCATCGGTTGCCGACTCATGGCAGAGCATGGGCATTGGCAACAGCTTATTCGGTTTTGTACTTTTGGAACTGAAAGCCAGGGGAATACAAAGAATTATTTTATGGGGCGGCGTACAATGCGATAATGAAAAGGCTGTAAACTACTACCGCAGGAATGGATTCACTACTCTCGGACAATTTGTATACAACGGTCTGAATTACGATATGATTTTAGATATAGGATGAGACCATTTCTCTGTCATTCCACTGTCGAATCGGCAGTTTAAAGGCCATGGTCCGGTTATTGACCGAAGCTTCCCGGCGATGATGAGTGCTTAAGCTGGAAGGTGGGGCTACATACACCTGCAAAGGAACCAGCCCCGGGCATTAAACTCACATATTTTAAAACAACTTCCTTTACAACTTTGTTTATCTATTAGAAGTAAAGTGTTAAACGATAATTTATACCATGAACAGACAAATCATATTAAAATCGCGGCCTACTGGCATGCCGGTTACAACAGATTTTGAAATAAAAGAAGCTCCGCTCACAGCACTTAAAGAGGATGAATTGCTGGTGAAAGCCCGTTTTATTTCGGTTGATCCATATATGCGCGGCCGCATGAGTGATGCCAAATCCTATATCCCTCCTTTTGAGGTTGGAAAGGCAATGAATGGAGGTGTGATCGCAGAGGTCATTGAAAGCAATCACCCTGATTTTGTTGCTGGCGATACCGTTCTTGGCCACCTGTCGTGGCAGGAAATACAGACAGTAAATGCCTCACTGGTGACCAAACTGGACCAGACAACGGTCCCCCTGAGTTACTATCTTGGCATATTGGGCATGCCCGGACTAACAGCTTATTTTGGGTTTCTCGAAATCGGGAAACCTGTGGCCGGAGAAACCGTGGTGGTTTCAGGCGCTGCCGGTGCCGTAGGAATGGTGGTATGCCAGATCGCCAGGCTTAAAGGCTGCCGGGTTGTCGGGATTGCAGGCAGTGATGATAAAACCTCTTATTTAAAAGATGTTCTGAAGGTAGACCAGATAATTAATTACAAAACCGAAAAGAGAATCAGATCAGCCGTTGCCGACGCTTGTCCTGATGGAGTGGATATTTATTTCGACAATGTGGGAGGCAGTATTTCGGATGCAGTTATCACCAATATCAACAAAGGAGCCCGCATCATACTCTGCGGCCAGATATCCCTTTACAACAGCACTGAAATGCCTATGGGTCCAAGACTTCAGCCGACTTTACTGAAAAAGAGTGCATTAATGCAGGGATTTATTGTCAGCAATTATGCTTCCCGCTTCGGCGAAGGGGTACAACAACTGTCAGAATGGCTGAGTGAAGGAAAACTAAGCTACCAGGAAACAATCGTACAGGGGTTCGACTCTTTACCCGAGACTTTTATAGGACTTTTCCTTGGGAAGAATACAGGGAAAATGCTGGTGGAGATGGATTGAGGGGATTGATGAGATTGATGGGATTGAGGGGATTGATGGGATAGATTTAAGCCAAGGAGAAGAGGGTAGAGATGGATAGGATGATAGGGAAGTTTGAGGGGGGATTGACGGGATTGATGGGATTGATGAAAAAATGTATATAACGTTAACGTTGGATATTATTATTCAGCATCTTAAATAATAAAACATAACCATACCAAAACATAAAACATGAATAATTTTAATTTTTATAACCCGGTGAAGATCCTTTTCGGGAAAGGCAAGATTGCTGAACTGAGCAAAAATATTCCGGCCAATGCCCGCATCCTGATGACCTATGGAGGGGGAAGCATTCATACAAACGGAGTCTACGAGCAGGTTACAGCCGCATTGAAAGGATTTGAAGTAGTTGAATTCGGAGGCATAGAGCCCAACCCTAAATACGAAACCCTGATGAAAGCCGTGGAAGTGGTGAAAGCCGAAAAAATCGATTTCCTGCTTGCAGTCGGAGGCGGATCGGTGCTCGACGGCACTAAATTTATTGCTGCCGCAGCCTTATACGATGGGGAATCAGCCTGGGATATTGCTGCAAAACAGATTTCAGTAAGTAAAGCCTTACCCCTTGGCGCCGTGCTTACCCTGGCAGCCACCGGTTCCGAAATGAACAGCGGCGGGGTAATCACCCGTGAAGCCACCCAGGAGAAAATGGCTTTCGGATCACCGGTTCTGTTTCCCAAATTCTCCGTTCTTGACCCTCAGATTACATTCAGCCTTCCCAAACGGCAGGTGGCGAATGGAATTGTAGATGCCTACGTGCACGTGATGGAACAATACCTTACCTACCCTGTGAACTCGCCGGTACAGGACCGTTTTGCCGAAGGCATTCTGCTCACCCTGATAGAAGAAGGGCCGAAAGCTTCCGCCTCCGAAACTCCGGATTATGCTAACCGGGCCAACCTGATGTGGGCCGCTACCATGGCCCTGAATGGACTGCTTTCGACCGGGGTTAAAAGCGATTGGTCAACACACATGATCGGTCACGAACTTACCGCTTTTCATGGCATTGACCATGCCGTTACCCTGGCCATAGTGCTTCCGGGCGTATTACAACTCATGAAAGTGAAACGACGTGAGAAATTACTGCAATACGCTTTTCGCGTATGGAATATTACCGAAGGCAGCGAAGAAGAACGGATTGAAAAGGCCATACAAATGACAGAAACTTTCTTCCAGGAAGTAGGCATAGCTACCCGCCTGAGCAACTATCATGTCGGACAGGATACCATTGACCGTATTGTAGAACGTTTTACATCACGCCACATGCGGGCCGTGGGTGCCCAACAGGACGTGAGCATTGCCGATGTGGCAGAGGTGCTGAAATCGAGGCTTTAAAAAGCGCTAATAAGCAAACGGAAAAGTGCCGTCAGGAAAACTTCGATGAAGCAGACCCGACGACACTTTTTTGCCGTATCAGGGAAAAAGGGATTGTTTTAGGTTGACACACGCTATCCCATGAAGTGCTGTATGCTCATTTTGGAATTCATCTGATTATCAGGTACAAATTAGCACTAATCCCGGATATATTACCCGATATACAGGACTAAAACTTATATTTACACCCAAAAGCCTATCCGCCGGACTAATTTTACACCGGAGGACTCTGCCTGTGGATGAGTACAACGTTGTACTGATTTACAAAAATATTTCATCCTTGCTTTGCCCTGATATAAACCTTTTTTATAATTTTACCAGTACATATTCGACAATGCCAAAACTTTCGTTGAACAAAAATAAGTATTCAACGGCATAAAGAGGAGGTATAGATACTGGCTTTTTTAGCATGCGTATTCGATTGAGAGAAAACATCTGTTGTTGTTCACACTTTAACTTACCAGGCTTATGAATAAAGACAAGTTAATGAACGAAATTCTTGCCATCCTCTACCAGGTTAAAGAATCCAAAGAAGACCTGGAGAAGATTCTTGACTTCCTGTTTGAGAATATAATCTTCAAGGAAGAACCCGAACTGAACATCCCCGAAGAATTCAAAAAAGCGGTAAACGAAATTTCAGATAGCCTGGAGTGCGGCTTCACCTGCTTAATCGATAAAAAGACTGCAGCCATCGTCTCGGTACGAAGGGAGAATGAATTCAGGGATAGCTACTTCTCAGGGGAAGAAGAGGAGGAAGAAGAGGAAGAAATGATCGATAACTGGGAAAACATCATTACAATTGATCCATTGGAATCGTCAGAATCGTTCCGGATTATGGAAGATTTTGCCCTGTCATTGAAAGAAGGCCCGCTGAAAAGAAGCCTCTCCTCCGCCTTGCAACGTAATAAACCTTTTGCCAATTTCAACGCCATCATCCATAACTCGCTTCAAAAAACTGAGTGGTTCAGTTTCCGGCGACATGCCTATGAGCAGCATGTTGCGGCCATATTAATCGCTGAATCAGTCTGGCAGACAAAAAACTGATGGAAAAACCCCTGGCCGTTCACGCATACTTCGCTATTAACCCCTAAAAAGCATTCCGGGAGAAATATCAGCTAAACTCAGGCACATATGTCTGAATTTCGGAATTATTTTTCGGATAATTAACCTTAAAGCTAAGGTTATAACCTAAAAAAGAGTCCACCTGCCGGGCATAACCCCACTGCATAGAAATGCTGAAAGAGATCCCCTTAGACTGAAAACAGTTAGCACTCACCATAGGTATTTTGATAATCAGCCCGGCCTACCCTTACACTCATTCATTCCGGAGAGGGTAAATTCAGCATCCCTTTCCATGATAATACCTGTCCCTTAGCTCGCTCTCATTATATTAACTCCCACCAGGGAAAAGCATCCGGTTTCTTCCCATTTGCATGTAATTTCTTCGGATTTTTGTCGTACATTTAGCTTTCGAAAAGGCTACAAATCAGACTCCCTATACTCATTATCACCGGCATGAAAATTCCATCTTCGATTTTTCAATTAAAATGACAGCGTTATGAACTCAAGGGAAGAAATTGAACACTATAAACAGAAAATTAAAGAAATAGCCGGTCGTGAGAACATTATTCCCGGTATACACAACTATTGCGACCGATGGTGCGAAAGATGTGCCTTCGTGTCGCGCTGCACGGTTGGAATATCCGAATCTGAAACGGAAAGTCCCGACCTGGATATGAAAAACAAGGAATTCTGGGAACATCTGTCGCTGGTATTCCAGGCTACCTACGAAATGATAGCAGAAGAAGCTCAGGAAACAGGAATAGACCTGAATACCGAAACCACAGAATATGTTCAGCCTGTGCAACGGAAAAGCGCGGCAGGGAAACTTGCCGAAAAATACGGATTCCGCCTTCTGCCCTGGCTCAAAGCCAACCACGATTTGTTTGTTCAGAAAATAGAATCCTTATTACCCGCCAACGAACAACAAATCGTGTCGTTTGAAGATGCCATAGAGGTAATCAGGTGGTACAGCCTGTTTATAGCGGTTAAAATTCACCGGGCCACACTGCCTGCCCTGGGTTTCGACAATGACGAAATTGACCTCTACGACAAAAACGGCTCCGCCAAAATTGCCCTCATAGGCGTAAGCCGTTCACTCGAAGCCTTTGCTTTGTTATATAACCAGCTGCCTGAACAGGAAGATGAAATTCTCGGGTTCCTGGCTGACCTGTCACGGATACAGAAACTGTTGAAAAAAGCTTTCCCCCAAGCCCTGGATTTTAAACGACCCGGCTTCGACGATTGAATTTGCACGCCAAGCCCGGAAATGGCAGGAGATCCGGAATTACTGGAATTATAGGAAAAGTAAACTCCTCTAACCCATGCAGCAGCCTGAACTATTGATAAATGGGAATTATTACCACATCAGCAGCCGTGGGATCAACAACTGTACTTTATTTCGCGGAACCGACAATTACGAACACTTTGCGGACTTGATCGAAAAGTACATTACGCCGGTGGCCCATGTATTTGCATGGGTGCTGATGCCGGATCACTTCCATTTTTTAGTCCGGATAAAAGAGCATATAGGGTACAAGTATTCTAAAGAAGATAAGATTCATGATCCGCTATGGTTTGAACAGCATAAATGGGAAATCGTCGACCTGTCAGCGTGCAAAGCACCTGACAGCGTCGAAACGATTTTAGGTTCAGAATCTGACAGCCAAAGCGTTACCACATTTGAAGCACCGGTCAACACAAATGTAGAATCTGCTATTTCACAATTCAGTTCCATCACTACCCCAATAATGAATAGTCATGTTACCGTGAACTCCGCCGATCTGGCCGAAAAAATCAATATCCTTAATGATACTGATACCATAAACAGCAGTAAAATCCCGAAACCACACCTTCATTTTTCTCATTTATTCAATGCCTACAGCAAATACATCAACGAACACTATGGTCGTCATGGTTCTCTCTTTGAACGCCCATTTAAACGCAAGCTAATCAACGATGAAACATTTCTGAAAGAGGTAGTCCTGTACATCCATTATAATCCTGTTCAACACGGTCACTGTAAACACCCGGATGAATATTCCTGGAGCAGTTACCTGAACTGCATTTCCGAAAAACCTGCCTATATACTGACTGATAAGGTGACAGACTGGTTTGGTAACGAAGCTCATTACAAAACTTTGCATAATACAGTTCCGGATATCAGGTCAATAGAGAATGGGCTAAGGATATATTAAATTTTGCTTTCCCTTTTGAAAAACGCAGACAGGTCTATCGACGCTGTCTGGTTTTTGTTTCACTGCCGGTTCACAACCCCATCTAATACAATCTGCACGCTCCCACTATTGCACAGAACAATCATATAAATTATCAACACCCCCCAACTCAAATTCTCCTCATTTAACTTTCACCCTGCCGTTCAGCCCTTAAATTCAGGTCTTTTGCTTCCAAACCATTTTTTTACATACAGATAATCAATATAATACAGAAATCGTATGGAGATACCGTTCGTTTGCGGGGAGTTGATGGTTTGGTCAAGATCATGAAAATAATTCCTTTCCAGCTTCTTGTCCAAGGAATAAATCGAATTCTTCCACATCACATTCAGTTCGCTGCCAGGTGCAAAATACCATCCGAAGTTCAGGTCGGCAGTAAAAGCATTAAAATTCAGGTTTTCATTCTTCGGATATTCGCCGGGCGACAGCGACCCCTTGGGTTGTAGCGTATAATAAGCCAAATAATCCGCTTTCGACCAGTAATGGCGTGCCCTGAGAGTGAGTGAAACTTTAGTGCTGAAAATATAACGGATATTAAGGATGTTGCTGATGGTGGTCACATTCCGCCTACCAAACCAGGTGGTTACAACCCCTGTGGAATCGTAAGCCGTATTTACCCATCCGTATTCACCCTGATTTTTATCGTAGCGTAAAGTAAGCGAAACCATGAATCGGTCCGAGAACCGAAAACGGGGAGTAGCTTCAACGAAATAGCTGAAATTCTTATTCTCCGGTGAATTGGCAAATCCGAATGTATTTTGGTAGCGGAATTTTTTTCGGTTGTCGGAACCCAAATTCCATACA
>CAIPFN010000179.1 GCA_903864265.1 uncultured Bacteroidales bacterium
CCTATTCAATAGCTTCCGCAACTGCTTCGTATTATACCAGACTTTCCTGGACAACATCAGGTACCGGAACATTTAATAACCCCGGCATCCTGGCGCCTGTGTAGACACCGGGAGCAGCCGCGATGGCAGCCGGAAGCGTGATACTTACTCTTACTGCCGGCAGCGCTTTACCCTGCTCCGTTGCCGTTGACCAGTTTACACTCCACATCACTCACCAGGCCCTAGCCAATGCAGGTCCGGATGATATCATATGCGAAACCCAGCCTTCCTATACCCTGAATGCTGCCACCGCCGGCAATTATGCTTCACTTTTGTGGACAAGCTCAGGAACCGGAACTTTCAACAATTCTACACTTCTGAACCCTGTTTACACTCCAACAGCAGCCGATATTGCTGCCGGGTCGGTAACCCTGACACTCACCGCACATGCTTTGGTTCCCTGTGCCGATGCGTCCAACAGTATGGTACTGTCCATCAGCAGGCAGGCCCTGGTTAACGCAGGACCGGATGATACCATTTGTGAAACACAGCTTTCCTATTCAATAGCTTCCGCAACTGCTTCGCATTATACAAGTCTGAACTGGACTACTTCGGGTGACGGCTCATTCAGCGATCCTTTAATCCTGAATCCTTCCTATCAGCCCGGTGCAAATGATCTTATTGCAGGCCTGGTGACATTAACCCTTTCAGGTACAAGTACTTCACCATGCGTAAATGTAGTGGATTCATTCGTTTTGAACATTGTAAGAAACCTGCTTGCCTCAGCCGGACCGGATGATTCCATATGTATGAATTCGCCTTATACGTTAAGCGGAGCTTCGGCTTCCTTTACCAGCAGACTGAAATGGAGCCACAGCGGACTCGGCACTTTATCGAATGCAGGCATAATCCATCCAACCTACACACCGGCTAACGGAGAAACAGGAAGCATACTCTTTACGCTCAGAGCTTACGGCAACAGCCCATGTTCGGATAGTATTATTGACCAGATGACACTGTTCATTCATCCGTTACCAACGGCTGTCATCAGCGGACAGGATGTAATATGTGAAGGCGACAGTACCCGGATCAAACTGGTACTTAGCGGTACGGCTCCGTGGAATGTGGTTGTAACCAATGGCATGTCGAACATTACTATTAATGGCATTGCGGCATCGCCATACCTGTTTTATGTAGTACCTCCTGCAGGTATAAACACTTATACTCTTGTATCGCTGACGGATGCTTATTGTACAGCGACTCCGGCAGGTTTGAGCGGGAATGCCGTTATCATGGTAAATCCGGCCCCGGTTGTTGACTTTGCTTACTCCGGAGGCTGTGCAAATGACACTACCTTCTTCACCGTAACCGGAAACTATACGGCATTAACAAGCTACTGGAACTGGTCCTTTGGCGACGGCACCTTCTGGACCTGCAATTCACCCGCCTGCGGAGCTGCAACACACGTATATGCCGATCCGGGAGCCTATACGGTTACCTTGTTCGTAAAGGATACCACCGGCTGCAGCTACACCGTCAGCCACCAGGTAAATGTTCGTCAGCACCCGCATGCTTTCTTCAGTTTCTCGGCACCGAATTGCCGGAATACACCGCTGTACTTTACCGATTTAAGCTCCAACCCGCCGGGACAGGGCTACCTGCAACAATGGGAGTGGAACTTCGGCGATGGTAGTCCGCTTCAGAACTTTACCTTCCCGGTTTCGGCTAACACCTCGCATATTTATGCTTCGGCAGGCGTGTACCCGGTTACCCTTAAAGTCACCAACTCGGCAGGATGCAGCGACTTTATCACATTTAATGTGACCGTAACCGAATTGCCGGTTGCTGACTTTACATTCACCAGGAATTGTGAAGAATCAGAAACACAATTCGTGAATACTTCGACCCAGGGTGGCTCAGGACCCGTTACCACCAGTTCCTGGAATTTCGGCGATCCGGGTTCAGGTTCAAACAATGTGTCGACCGAAAAAGATCCGAAACACACCTACTTAAACCCGGGGTATTATACCGTAATCCTGGTAGTCACCAATTTCAACGGTTGCAGCGATACAACACAGAAACAGATTTATATCAGTCCGAAACCGCTGGCCGCATTTAACAGCAGCCCGGGTTGCATGAATTCACCTACAACCTTCTGGGCCGACAGTACAATCACAAACGTACATGCCATTGCTACCTATGCATGGCAATTCGGCGACGGAGGCACAGGAAGCGGACGCTTCACCCAGCATACCTACACTGCTTCCGGATCCTATATCGTATTCCTGACTATAACCGATACAACCGGGTGCACCGGAACCACTTTCAAGACTGTTGTGGTAACTCCTCCGCCTGTAGCTAATTTCTCTGTTAATGTGATGAACTGTGTAGGTCAAAGTGTTCAGTTCAATGATCTTTCAACATCTGCAAGCGGATATAATACTTCATGGGTTTGGAATTTTGGTGATGGCTCTGTACAGACGGTTCTATTCCCTGGCATTACAAATGTAACTCACACATATGCCCAGGCCGGCACTTACCTGGCTACACTCACGGTTACCAACAGCGAAGGATGTTCCTCTACCATAAGCAAAACCGTTATTATAAGTACCGGTCCGCTTTCCAACTTTATGTATTCCGGCCACTGCCAGGGAAGCCCGGTTCATTTTACTGATCTCACAACAGGTACCTCAACAAATATCGTCACTGCCTGGGCCTGGAACTTCGGCGATCCTGCCTCAGGCATACTGAACAGCAGTTCCCTGCAAAATCCGTCGCATGTATTTGCCAACAGCGGAATTTATGTGGTTCAGCTTATTACCACAAGTTTAAGCGGCTGCACCGCAACCGTTACCAGGAACATCATCATCAAGGCGCTGCCTCCGGTTGAATTCACCACACAGGGAAGTTGCCAGTCGACACCTATGTTATTTGTTCCCGGGTCAATCATTAACATGAATTCCATTGCCACCTGGTTCTGGCAGTTTGGCGACGGCAGCAACAGTACGCTCTCTTCACCTTACCACACTTACTCTGCGGCGGGCTCATTCACGGCTGTCCTTACGATCACCGATACTGCCGGTTGTTCCAATACGGTAAGCCACCTAATAAACATTGTCCCGACCCCGGTAGTCAATTTCGGCTTTACCAGCCCGGGCTGTAGCCAGAGTATGGTTATTTTCAACGACCTGACTACCCTTTCAGCCGGATATATCACCCATTGGACCTGGAACTTCGGAGATGGCACATCCCAGTCGTTCTCATTCCCGAACTCCGGACCGGTAACGCATATCTATGCAAATTCAGGCAACTTCAACGTTACTCTCACGGTAAAAACGAGCGACAGCTGCAGCAGTTCCGTTTCCAGGCTTCTCACTGTCAGCCCGAAACCTCTGGCAGCCTTCAGTTCTTCGGGCGGATGCCAGGATGCTGCGGTTTCATTCAACGATCTGTCGACTATCGCTTCAGGGTCCTCAATTACCGAAAGGCTTTGGAATTTCGGCGACCCGGCCAGCGGAACCTCCAACACTTCAACCCTTACCAACCCGCAACATATTTATGCGCTGGCAGGAACCTATAGCGTACAACTGATTGTCACCACGGCAAGCGGATGCAGCGATACAGCCACACAAACGGTGATCATTACGCCACCGCCTCTGGTTAACTTCAGCAGTCAGGCCGGCTGCAATGCTGATACAACCCAGTTCAACAGCAGCAGCTTTGTGAACATGGCTACTACCGCAAGCTGGTTGTGGCAGTTTGGCGACGGGCTGACTTCCACCTTACCGGATCCAATCCATGTGTATGCTGTGAGCGGCACCTACACTGTAACTCTTACTATTGTAAGCAGTAACGGTTGTCCTGCTTCCAAATCAGCAGTTGTAACCGTAACCCCCGGTCCGCTTGCAGCCTTCGCCAGTTCATCGCCCGATTGTGCAGGCTCGGCAGTGCTGTTTACCGACCTGAGTTCATACAATACCGGCACCATCACACAGTGGCACTGGATATTTGGCGACGGCACCGAAACCACCTACACTACGGCTGTTCCTGCTGTAAGCCATGTGTACAGCCAGCCAGGTAACTTCATGGTGAAACTTACCGTTAGCTCGCAAAATGGCTGCGAAAATACCTATCAGCAAATCGTAACCGTTTCGGCACGTCCGCTTGCCGGTTTCACCTATCAGAATACCTGCGAAGGCAGCTCAACCCAGTTCAGCGATCAATCGGTTGCCACCTCCGGTATCAGCATCCTTGCCAGAATGTGGAATTTCGGCGATCCGGCATCCGGCATAAATAATACCAGCAGCCTGCTGAACCCTCAACATACCTTCTCGGTCTCAGGCAATTACATGGTAACTTTGATAGTGGTAAACGGTACCGGCTGTTCCGATACAGTTCAGAAACAGCTAATCATCACACCCAAACCGGGCGTTGATTTCTATCACGATACGATTACCTGCCTCGGCACGCCTCTTACCTTCCACACCGATACCACGGCTACCAACATTGCCACGGTTCAGTCCTACAACTGGGATTTCGGCGACGGCACCCTGCCCGGCAACACACAGAATCCGGTACATAGTTATGCCAATGCCGGAAACTATACCGTAACACTTACCATTGTTAACCTGAACGGATGCATCAACTCAAAGACACATGCTGTTACCATTGGCGAATCACCGGTATCGTCATTCAGTTATGCCAACGCATGCCAGGAAATGCTCACCCAATTCACCGACCATTCCTTTGCGCCGAATAACGGCACCATCGTCAGCTGGTACTGGAACTTTGGAGTGAACGGCATACTCAGCGATACGTCGAGGTTGCAGAATCCGTCGTTTATCTACACTTTATCAGGGACTTACACTGTTTCCCTCACAACTACTTCTGCCAGCGGTTGTACCAATACCAAAACAGAACCCGTGCAGATATTCAGGACACCTAATGCCGCCTTTAAATTTGCTACCTCTCCCTGCAGTCATGGACTGGTTCAGTTCCAGGATTCATCCAGCAGTTACCAGTCAGTTATCACGTCATGGCAATGGGAGTTTGAACCCTTCCAGTTCAGTACTGCCCAGAACCCGGCATATACTTATTATGCCCTGGATTCGTGTTATAATGTGAAACTCATCGTTCACGACACCCACGGTTGCGTCGACACCACCTTCCGTCAGGTGTGCGTTCCGGCTCCTTTGGCCATCACCTTTAATTATCAGAAGGAGTGTTTCGGCACCCCAATGCAGTTTGCGCCACAACTGTTAACACCAGCCAGTGATTCACTGCTTGGCTTTGCCTGGAATTTTGGCGATCCGCTTTCGGGTTCGGCAAATACCTCCCTTGCTAAAAAACCGGCTCATACTTTCACCAAAACAGGATTCTACACTGTGAGTCTTACGGCCAAAGACAAATACGGCTGTTCAGCTTACAGTTTCCGCACCATCGAAGTAAAGGCCCTGCCGGTGGCTTCATTTACTTATGTATCGGGACAATGCGACAGCACGGTAGCATTTACCGGCACAGCAGTGGATACATCGGCTTTAATTTCTTCCTACACCTGGAATTTTGGCGACGGCACCTCCGCAACCCTTAATGCCCCGAACAATACCATCGTTCATAAGTTCCCTTCGAATGGCTTGTTTACCGTGAAACTTACGGTTAACGATGCAAATGGCTGTTCCGGTTCGGGGATTGCTACTATTGAGCAAAGCCCTTGCCTGCTGGCAGCTTTTGCAAATACCACTCCGACGGGTTGCCAGAATAAACTGGTATCCTTTACCGACCACAGTACATGCAACGGCACCATTACCGAATGGCGCTGGATTTGGGGCGATGCAACTCCGCCTACGGTTTACAACACCTACAGTCCATCCGTTACCCACTTCTATACGGTTACAGGTGTATATAATGTGAAGCTCAAAGTAACTACCCTGGTGAATGGCAGCCCTTATTCGGACAGCACAAGCCGGACTATTACCATCTTTGCATCACCAACAGCCGATTTCACCTCCAGCGGTTCGTGTGCCGGCAGCAAGGCCTCATTCACCAATTCAACCAATCCGAACGGCACTGCCATTGTGAGCTATAGCTGGAATTTCGGTGATGCTGCTTCAGGCAAAGACACCTCAGCCCTTCGGAATCCATCCTATACCTATCCTCTGGCAGGTGAATATGCGGTTCAACTGGTGGTGGTAAATAATCTGGGATGTTCCGATACCATAACCCACCAGGTTCCAATGTACGGCTCGCCGAAAGCTGATTTCAATTTCAGTGTGGCTTGCCAGGGCCATGCTACCCATTTCTTCGACCAGTCCGATCCTACATTGGCTCCATATACACATCTGGGCTGGGTAGTCACTGATGGCGTGCATACTATTGGTCAGATGAGCGGGCAAAATGCCGCCTTCACCTTCGATAGCCTGGGCATCTATACGGTGATTCATTCAGTTTCTGATTCTAACAGGTGTACCGACACTATTTCCTATAAGATTTCGGTGGTGCCATCACCCTTTAGTGTGTTCAATGTGAATGCCAATTACGAAAATGTACAGGGCAAGGTGCAACTCGAAAACGGTTCCCTGGGCGCCAGCGACTACTACTGGGATTTGGGCAACGGGGAAACTTCATACGCCGTATCGCCGATTGTTACCTACAACGACGACGGGGATTATCTCATACAGCTGTATGCCAGGAATAACTATGGCTGTACCGATTCCACAGCTATAATGTATAAAATGTTGTTCAAGGGTCTATGGGTACCCAACGCGCTGGCTGTTGGTCCGGTAACAGCAGTCAAGCTATGGAAACCTATAGGAGTTAACCTTTCCTATTACAAGGCCGATGTGTACGACAGGTGGGATAATCTCTTATGGACTTCCGACAAACTCACCGACAAGGGTGCTCCCGCCGAGGGATGGGATGGTACCTACAAGGAAAAACCCTGCCAGGAAGGAGCCTATGTATGGAAAATCACAGCTATATTCAGTGATGGTACCATCTGGCGGAACGAGGATATAGGGACCCGCGATCACCTCTCAGGTGGAATAACCGGGACAATTACTCTGATTCGCTAAGTTAAACAACATGTCTTTAATATTCTCTGCCCCGGGTGTTCAAAGCCTAAGGCAGAGAATTTTTTAATTCAGCAGGCAATGACTCATATATATATATTCATATATCAAAACTTTACCTATATTTGCAATCGGTGAGGCTGTTACACAGGCTATAATCATATCCGGCGGATTAACCTCAAAGCCATCTTTATCAACTTATTACACCTACATCATCGAAGACTTTTAAATGGAGCGAAAACCTATTAAAAAAGTACTGATTGCCAACCGTGGCGAGATTGCAGTGCGAATCATCCGTTCATGCCGCGAAATGGGCATACATACCGTAGCCGTATTCTCTGATGCCGATCGTACCTCCATGCATGTCAGGTATGCCGGCGAGGCCTTTCACATTGGACCTTCGCCTTCCAACGAAAGCTATCTGAATATGGACAAAATCCTGGAGGTAGCTAAGAAAGCAGGTGCTGACGCCATTCATCCGGGTTATGGTTTCCTTTCGGAAAATGCCGAATTCTCGCGACGCTGCCAGCAGGAAGGTATTATTTTTATTGGCCCTTCGCCCGAGGCCATCCTGGGTATGGGCGATAAAATTACGGCCCGGCGCACCATGATCAATGCCGGGGTACCTGTTGTTCCCGGAACCACCGATGCCGTCACCAGTGAAGACGAAGCCCTGGAAACCATCAGGCAAATCGGCCTTCCTGTGATGATAAAAGCTTCGGCCGGCGGGGGAGGAAAAGGAATGCGCCTGGTTAAAGAAGAAGCCCATATCCTCAGTTCGTTGCGTGGCGCACGCTCCGAAGCTAAAACGGCTTTCGGAAACGATGCTGTTTATATTGAAAAATACATTGACTCGCCACATCATATTGAATTTCAAATACTGGCCGACAGCCAGGGCAATACGGTTCATCTTTTCGAACGCGAATGCTCGGTGCAACGTCGTCACCAGAAAGTGGTTGAAGAAACCCCTTCGCCCATCATGACCCCGTCGGTACGCGCCGAAATGGGAGCCTATGCCGTAGCGGCTGCCAAGGCAGCTAATTACGAAGGCGCCGGAACTATAGAGTTTATTGTGGACGATAAGCTCAACTATTATTTCCTCGAGATGAATACCCGCCTCCAGGTTGAGCATCCTATCACCGAACGCGTGGTGGGTGTCGACCTGGTAAAGGAGCAGATCCGTATTGCCGAGGGAAACCCTTTGCCTTTCAGCCAGGAGGACCTCCGCCAGAATGGACATGCCATTGAATGCCGTATCTATGCCGAGGATACGGATAACAATTTTATGCCTAACCCGGGAACCATAACGCATATCACCGAACCGCTGGGCCTGGGGGTACGTTGCGACGGCTATGTTTATGAAGGCTATACCATCCCTATTTATTATGACCCCATGATCAGTAAACTGATTGTCTGGGGGAAAACGCGTGAAGAAGCCATTGAACGCATGCGCCGTGCACTCTTTGAATACAAAATCAGCGGGGTGAAAACCTCTATAAAATTCCTCGAACGCATCATGGATGCCCCCGATTTCCGAAAAGGCGGCTACAACACACATTTCATCGAAGATAATCTCAGCTTCCTCATGGCTGAAACGGAATGTGCTTACGAATGTGAGAATCTTGCTCTCATTGCAGCCTTTGTTGAATATACCACGCAACTCAGAGAAATAGAACAAACTATGTCACCTGCATCCTCCCGTCACGGGAGCGACTGGAAAGAATTCGGCCGTCGCCTTGCCGCCTGGAGACTTTAAAGGGAATGGGAGACCAGGAGAAGGGAAGACCAGGTGAGGCGATACAGGCATAGTCAGCTTTAATTTACACAAACCATTTCGACCTTATCTCTGTAGTTTCTCTCGCCTAAATTTCATTTGAGAGGATAACATCATCCTGCCTGAATTAATGAGCTTCACATTTACCTGACCCTAAGCCCCACGCCCTGATTGCTTACCCCTTTTAACAAATAACCATTCATCATTTCACAGCATAAAAAAGAACATGGAACTTGAACTAAACCTCGAAGACCGCAAGGCAATCCTGAAAGAGATCAGCCGCGATGGCAACCAGATCACCATTGCTGTTGACGATGAAATATTTATTGTGGACCTTGTAAAAGTAGGACCTGCCGAATACTCTATCCTGTACAAAGGCCGTTCGTACAACATCGAGGTGGTACCCGGCCGCGAGCCCAAGCATTACACCGTAAACACCTTTTATTTCACCCACGATATAGAAGTTGTGGATGCCGAAACAAGATATATCCGCAGCCGCGACAATGCTACCGGGGGGCATGCCAGCAATATCATACGCTCTCCCATGCCTGGCAAAATCGTGAGAATTCTGGTTGCCGTTGGCGATACCGTTGAAGTTGGCCAAACCTTAGTTATTGTTTCGGCCATGAAAATGGAAAGCGAATTCAAAGCCGCCAAGGCTGGCAAAGTAAGCGAAATACCCGTATCCGAAGGCGATACCGTGGATGGCAACCAGGTACTGCTGGTAATTGAGCCTGCCGAAGAAGCATAATGCAGTATTCCGGCCCGGTAACTATCGGAACCGGATATCCTCTTCACTCGCCTCAATCCCCTCAATCACATCAATCACATCAATCACATCAATCTTCTCAATCTCTTCAATCCCATCAATCCCCTCAATCCCATCTCTAAAATCACAACACCCGAAACACCATATATATGTCGAGTCAGATAGAAAAATTCAAAAAACTGGAAGAAAAAAACCGCGTAGCTGAACTGGGTGGCGGACAGGACCGTATTGACCGTCAGCACCAGGCTCTGCGCAAAACAGCACGCGAACGCCTTAACGACCTTCTCGATCCGGGCACCTTTGTTGAACTCGACAAATTTGTAGTACACCGTTCACGCGACTTTGGCATGGAGAAAAACCTGATCCCCGGCGACGGAGTCGTGACAGGATACGGAAAAATCGACGGCCGGCTGATGTATGTCTTTGCCCAGGATTTCACCGTGTTCGGAGGAACCATGAGCCGGGCCAATGCCGATAAGATTATCAAAATCATGGACCTTGCCGTTAAAATGGGCGCCCCGCTCATCGGGCTTAACGATTCGGGAGGTGCCCGCATACAGGAAGGGGTAGAAAGCCTGGCCGGGTATGCCGACATCTTCTACCGCAACGTTATGAGCTCAGGTGTCATACCCCAGATATCAGCTATTCTGGGTCCATGTGCCGGGGGTGCCGTGTATTCGCCGGCCATCACCGACTTTATCATCATGGTTGAAGGTTCCAGCTATATGTTTGTAACCGGTCCGGATGTGATTAAAACCGTCACCCACGAAGAAGTCACCAAGGAGGAACTGGGAGGTTCCATAACCCACAACAGCAAGAGCGGCGTGGCCCATTTTACGGCCAACGACGACGAACATGCCATGATGATGGTACGCGAACTGATGAGCTACCTGCCTTCCAACAATATGGAAGATGCTCCTTTTAAACCTACCACTGACGATATCAACCGCAGCGATAAAAAACTCGATACCCTGATACCCGAGGATCCCAATAAGCCTTACGACATGAAAGAGCTTATCAAGGACGTGGTGGATAACCATAACTTCTTCGAGGTTCAGCCCTTGTATGCCCAGAATATCATAATTGGCTTTGCCCGCCTGGGCGGCCGCAGCGTAGGCATAGTGGCTAACCAGCCACAAGCACTTGCCGGCGTGCTCGACATCAATTCCTCCATCAAGGCCGCCCGCTTCGTTCGCTTCTGCGATGCCTTCAACAGTCCCCTGATCACCCTGGTTGATGTTCCGGGATTCCTTCCGGGTACAAACCAGGAATTCGGCGGCATTATCAAGCATGGCGCTAAATTATTATACGCGTTTGCCGAAGCCACCGTTCCTAAAATCACCCTTATCACCCGCAAAGCATACGGCGGAGCCTATGATGTGATGAGCAGCAAACATATAGGAGCTGATATCAACTTTGCATACCCCTCGGCCGAAATCGCCGTGATGGGCGCCGACGGAGCCGTTAGCATTATTTTTCGTGATAAGCTGAGCGACGAAGCCCGGACCTCCGCCGTGGACGAATACCGAGAAACCTTTGCCAATCCATATAAAGCCGCCGAACAAGGCTATATTGACGAGATCATTTACCCGCATCAAACCCGCTTTAAACTGATACAGGCGCTCGAAATGACCCAGAACAAACGCAAAACCAATCCCCCGAAAAAACACGGGAATATCCCGCTGTAAGTTTAATTTTAATAAAATGTTATCCGATAAAAGGAGGGCCTGTTTAAGCCCTCCTTTTTTATTATATAGAGGCCAATCTCCTGGATATATTTTTTCAGCGTCTTCATCCTAAATACATTACCTCACTATCCGCCCTTTACAGGTTTCGCAACCAAAATTTCAGCCCATTATACAACTCTCTTATTTATAAAGAGTATAAATTGCAATATTTTGCTACATTGCGTGTCGAAATATTGAAATATATCTATATATTTACATTCCATTGAACTAACTAAAACCGACCGCTTTATGGAAAATAAGCAACCCTCATTTTATGAGGAAGTCAGGGGGGATGGCATATCCCGCAAGGATTTCTTAAAATTTTGCGCAACAATGGCTGCTTTCCTCGGATTGGAGTCCAGTGGCATAGGCCAGATTGTCAAAGCGCTTGAAACCAAACCCCGTCTACCGGTCATTTGGTTCCATTTCCAGGAATGTACCTGCTGCAGCGAATCCTTTATCCGGGCTTCGCACCCCATTGTAGCCAACATAGTCTTGGATAAAATCTCGCTCGATTACCAGGAAACGCTTATGGCTGCTTCCGGATTCCAGGCGGAAGAAGCATACAAGTCGGTGATGGCCAAACACCCGGGCGAATATATTGTGATGGTTGAAGGTTCCATTCCTATCGAAAATGAGGCTTACTGCTGTATTGGAGGCAGAAGTGCACTTCAGATCCTGGAAGAGGCCGTTAAAAATGCCAAAGCCGTAGTAGCCTGGGGCAACTGCGCATCGGCCGGCTGCGTGCAGGCCGCCAGCCCCAATCCTACAGGGGCTCAGCCGGTTCATAAAGTCATCAGCGGCAAACCGGTGATTAATGTGCAGGGCTGCCCGCCCATCGCCGATGTCATGGCCGGGGTAGTGGTTCACCTGCTTACGTTCGACCGCATTCCTCAACTCGACGAACTGGGCCGTCCAAAAGCCTTTTATTCGCGTAGGGTACACGACACCTGCTACCGTCGTGCCAATTTCGATGCAGGCTTGTTTGTGGAATCTTTCGACGATGAAGGAGCCAAACGCGGGTATTGCCTGTATAAAATGGGCTGTAAAGGGCCTGTAACTTATAATTCATGTGGTATTATCAAATGGAACGACGGTATCAGTTATCCCATACAATCGGGCCACCCCTGTATAGGGTGTTCCGAAGCCGGATTCTGGGACAATGGTCCGTTCTATCAGCATCTGCCCAGCATCGCAGGCTTTGGCATTGAAACCACTGCCGATAAAATCGGGCTTGGACTTGGCGTTGCCACCGCAGTTGGGATTGCAGGCCATGCCATCGTGACCAATATACGCAAGCATCGCGAAATTACCAATGCTCCTGAACCCAGTTCCGAATCAGAAACACCTAAAGTATTATAACCATGGCTGAAAGAATCGTTATAGATCCCATCACCCGGATTGAAGGACACCTACGGGTTGAAATTGAAGTGAATAATGGTAAAATTACGGATGCCTTCAGTGCAGGCACCATGGTTCGCGGCATTGAAACCATATTGAAAGGCCGCGACCCCCGCGACGCCTGGGCTTTTGTAGGACGTGTATGCGGGGTTTGCACCTCCACGCATTCCCTCACCTCGGTGCGAACCGTTGAGAACGCCCTGGGCATATCGGCACCGCCCAATGCCGAACTCATCCGTAACCTCATGGCCAATGCCTTGTATATACAGGATCATGTGGTCCATTTCTATATACTGCATGCCCTCGACTGGGTTGATGTTGTATCAGCGCTCAAGGCTGATCCCGCCGAGGCATCACGCATTGCACAAAGCATTTCATCCTGGCCCAAAAGCTCGGTGGGCTATTTCTCCGATATTCAGAAACGTTTTAAGAACTTCGTCGAAAGCGGCCAACTGGGTATTTTTGCCAACGGTTACTGGGGACATTCGGCCTACAAACTGCCTCCGGCAATAAATCTAATCGCCGTAGCCCACTATCTTGAAGCACTCGAATGGCAGAAAGAGATAGTGAAAGTGCATACCATTTTTGGCGGCAAAAACCCTCATCCCAATTACCTGGTAGGCGGGGTTCCCTGCTCTATCAACATTGAGGAAGCCAACGCGGTAAATGCCGAACGCCTGGCCATGGTTGGCAAACTGTTCGAAGATGCCAAAACCTTTGTTAACCAGGTGTACATCCCCGACCTGCTGGCTATTGCCTCTTTTTACAAGAGCGATTGGGGTGCCATAGGAGGCGGACTCACCAACTACATGTCGTTCGGCGATTTCCCCACCAACGGCTATAATAATCCCGAAAGCTTTAAAATGCCCAGGGGCGTCATTTTAAACCGCGACCTGAGTAAAATCCATGAAATCAAAGCGGATGACCCGGAACAAATCCAGGAATATGTGAACAATTCATGGTACGAATACTCCAAGGGCGATAAAGTCGGCCTGCATCCGTGGGAAGGCGAAACCAACCTGAAATATACCGGACCAAAGCCGCCTTACGACCATCTCGACGTATCGCAAAAATACAGCTGGGTCAAGACCCCCCGATGGAAAGGACACCCGATGGAAGTTGGGCCTTTATCCCGGATGCTGGTGGGCTATGCCTCGGGACGCGCCGAATACAAGGAGGTGATCGACAGCACCCTCAAAACGCTGGATGTGCCGGTGGCGGCCTTGTTCTCCACCCTGGGCCGTACCGCAGCGCGGGGACTCGAAACCAAACTTACCTGCGACTGGGCCCTGGAATTCTTCCAGCAGTTGCTCACCAATATCAAAAACGGCGATTCCCGCACCATGAATAATGCAAAATGGGAACCCGAATCCTGGCCCAAAACTGCGAAAGGAATCGGTATGGTAGAGGCTCCCCGTGGGGCTTTATCCCATTTTATCGTGATTAAGGATAAGAAAATCGAAAACTACCAGCTGGTCGTTCCCACCACCTGGAACGCTTCCCCCCGCGATTTGCAAGGCAAGCGCTCGGCCTTTGAGGAATCCCTGATAGGAACCCCGGTTGCCGACCCCAAAATGCCGCTCGAGGTGCTTCGGACTATTCACTCCTTCGACCCCTGCCTGGCTTGTGCAGTGCATGTGTATGATGAAAACGGGACTACCATTCATGATCTTAAAACCTATTAAGCCATGAGAATCAGATCTATCCCCATGCGTGAAGTTCATGTCTGGGAATTTCCTGTCCGCCTTTACCATTGGATTAATGCCCTGTGCATCACCACACTGTGCATCACCGGCTTCCTGATTGGCAACCCCCTGGCCTTCATGAAAGGCACCGAAGCCTATCTGAATTATTGGTTCGGAACGGTACGCTTCATCCACTTTGTCAGTGCTTTTACCTTTTTCTTCAACTTCATATTCCGTATCTACTGGGGTTTTGTTGGCAACGAATTTTCACGCTGGTATAATTTTATCCCGCTGAAACGATGCCAATGGAAGGAAATCATGGATGTGATCAAAGTTGATGTACTGCAGGTAACCAATAAGCAAATCGATTCCATTGGGCATAATTCCCTGGCCAGCCTCATCTATTTTATCACTTTCCTGATTTTCCTGCTGCAGTGCCTTACCGGATTTGGCATGTATTCAGCCATGAGCAATGCTTTTTTGCCAAAACTCTTTGCCTGGATAGTTCCTTTCCTGGGTGGCGATATGCATGTAAGGCAAATTCACCACATCCTGATGTGGGGATTTATACTTTTTGCCTTCGTACACGTTTACCTGGTCTTTTATCACGACTATATCGAGCGCCGCGGGGTGACGTCCTCCATGATCGGGGGCTGGAAGTTTATAGAGGAGGACGTAATCGAGCGCCATGAAAATAAATCGGAGGACTGCCCTAAAACCTAGAACTACCTTAACAAAGAATTGTCGTTGAGGTATTTGTACTTAATCTGAGGGGGTGAAAGTGATGAAGCGGGAGAAGGGAATCCGAAAGCGTTTTCCCTTTTCACCGCTTCTATCATGTTTACGATCTTCCCTCTTGCAGCCTCTCCCCTTTCATCACCACACCACTCACCACTCACCACTCACCACTCACTTCTCACTTCTCATCACTTTTCACTTCTCACAACTCACAACTCACCTCTCCCTCCCAATAACAATTTACATCACTTTCATCTAACTAAATTTACCGGGCTGATTATGTGCAATATACAAAGGGCATTTTTAACAATCCCAGCCTTTTTCTTACTCCCGTTAGTTCCAATTAGCAAAATAATGACCGTGTTGGTCTTTTC
>CAIPFN010000180.1 GCA_903864265.1 uncultured Bacteroidales bacterium
CTCGAAAACCGTATGAAATGCGGGCTCGGCAAATGCGGGCGATGCAATGTGGGAAAGGTTTTCGTCTGCAAGGACGGACCTGTTTTCAGCCGCGCCCAGCTGAAAGATTTACCTGATGAGTACTAAAATTTAATAAAAATAAAAAAAGACCTGCGTTGAGAAATCGCGGGTCTTTTTTTAATACAGTTCACTACCGTAATAATCTTACTTAAGGTCTGCTCAAAAACTCACACATTAAATTGATTGGTTTTATATTCCGGTGCTCTGCACATAAAACAATTACAAATTGTTATTAAAATTCAATAGAAGACAATAAAGAGAATGCTTAGGGACAGAAAAAGATTGAAAGGAAAGTTTATAACCCAATCCCGGTTTTAGATAATACTTTATATTTGTGTTTGTTATCAAAATACCGGAGGTTAAACTTTTTGGAGGTGAAACCCTTCTTATCCCTCTGGCAATTTTATCGCAATCATGATTAGCTATTTCTCAAAGAAATAAAAACCATACATTCTCAAGCTGGACACTGCAGGTAATCAGAACAAAGCCAGGCAAAGTTGCATTATTTGAATAGAGGCCAGCGGCCTTAATTGTTTAATTTCAAACTATACCCTTATGCGCGGATTTACATTTTCATGGAAACGGTTCCTCGGAATCACACAGGTAAAACAACAAATTGCCAGGGAAACAGGCATTCCCACCACCCGGAACGGGTTGGAGCGGAAAATTGGCGGGGCAATTATTAAGGCACTTTTCGGGAAAAAGTAAGAAGAAGTAAAGTGCCAGCTTTTGCTATACCATGCTGATACTGAGTATAAATGATCGAAAAGCCGGTTGAAAACAGATACTTCCCCATTCCCTCCGTATCTATGGCTAAACCAAAAATCAAATTTTATTCGCGATTACTTTAACTACATGATTGAAAATCAATAAATAACGGTAAGTCAATGCCTTACATTTTGTTTTGGTACTAATTGATGATATTATATTCTTCGGCGCCTTTTATTATTTATGAATATGATATATGGTAAAAAATAATTCTGAAGGGTTAAATGCTTGATATATAACGTCCCCCGGCTTCACCGGGGCAGGCTCTAACGGGACTTATGTGTATATGGGTTCCTTTTATTTATTCCAATATTCAGTCGCTGCGGGACTGTCCCTTTAGATTGTTTTCATAAGCAAACAGCTATTGGTAGAAAGCCAAATAAGATCGAATTGGAGTCCCGTAGGGGCTATATAAATTTTTACCGGTCAACAATGATTTCTGAATGAATATTTGGGACTGATACGAACTTTCTGTCATAGAAAGTTATGACAAGGATGAAGAATGAATACTGTAAGCATAAATCTGCAAATTGAACTAAGCCAGGATGAACTGCCGTTCACCCTGACCTTGCTCTTCTTATTCAATAGGCTTTTCCGCACCGGTATCGCCGCCTTTGTTGCGTCGGGATGCACGGGCTTTGAGCAGGGTATTGTAGCGTGTAATAAGGTCGTTCAGTTCATTTGCCAATAGGGTATAGTCGAGATCCTCATACTCGGAACTGCAGAATTCGATGGCGTTGAACAAGTCGATCAGTACCTTGTCGGTTTTGGTGCGCAAGGCATTTACATCCACTTTTTCGATAGCAGAATCCTGTTCGGTGCGTTTCAGGTACAGCTCGGCAAATTGCGTGTTGACCCGGCGCAGCTGTTCAAACAAAATATCCAGGTTTAAGCCCTCGGATGCGGCTTTTACTTCGGGTTTCAGGTCATAATCCGCCAGTAAGTCATCAAGGCGTTTGGTTTCGGAAAAATAATTTGCTTTGGCGATATCGCGCCCGTGCTGGTCGAAAAAGTGATCTAACACTACTACATGAGCTGCCACGGCAGGCATTGAGAGTTTACCATTGGTTTTTACCTGCGCAGCAATACCGGTAATAAGGGTATCGCGTTCGGTATCCAATTCATGAAGCTGATTGCTGATGATATTATTTAATTCCTTCGCCTTTATTTTGGCGATATCAGGCGAAGCATCCCTGACCCTGCCATAGGACTTGGCGAGGTGCAGGGAATCGGGATAATGTTTTTCAACAATTCCGGTCGATTGATTGACGAATAATGTGTATTCGCTGTTCCAAAGTGATTTGAAAGGTAAACGGTGGATCTTTACAGTCATAGCTTTAGAAGGTTAGAAATTAGATAATTAAAGGTTGTTTATACAAAGATATAAAAAAGAAAAGCGGGTTAATATTGAAAAATAAAAATATTTCTTTACCGGAATAAATATTTTTTTTAGACTTCTTTTTTTGGGTTGAGGCGGCCCGGATTTCAGGCAGGCCTTCCCGGTTTGGGAAGCGGAGAACCGGATTTTCAGCTCGATTTCCCAGCCTGGGAAAAATAGAATCAGATTAGCGGCTGGATTTCCCAGACCGGGAAAAGGAGAATTGAATTTTCGGCTGTATTTCCCAGACCGGGAAATGAAGAATCGGATTTTCGGCTCGATTTCCCAGCCCGGGAAAAACAGAATTGGATTTGCGGCGTAATTTCCCAGCCTGGGGAAAGGAGAATCAGATTTGCGGCTGAATTTCCCAGCCTGGGAAAGGGCGAATCTGATTTCAGGCTAGCTCGCTCAGGATGGGCAGAGTTGAAACGGGTTTCACACTGATTTGCCCGGGTTGGGAAGAATCGAATCCGTTTTATGGCTTGCTTACCCTGTTGGGCCTTATCTGATTTTTCATGGCTAAATCGTGGATGATAATTTTACCAAATCCTGCTTAAGCCGCTACCCGTCTTGATTATTTTAAACAAGGCCGGCAGATTAACGAAAATCATCCTATCTTTGAGTAGCCGGATATTAATATACGGTAAATATTCAGCCGAATTTCCTGGATCAGTTCAGCAGTCCATTCCCTTATAAACGGGGTGTTCAGTGGTAAAAACGTCTAAATCAAATTAATACAAAAAAATATGATAAAAACTGCACTTTCGGTTTTAGGAATTTTCCTTTCCTGCTTTTTATCTGCCCAGCAGTACAACGGTACTTATGCCCTCGAAATGAAATTCGATATGCCGGGCATGCGTTATGAATATACGAAGTGCAGCATTGTAATTACGGATAATACTGCCGTCGTTGCTTTTGAATATAAAATGGAAAAGGCCGAAACCGCCGCGACAAATTATGTAATGGCCAGCGGTTCGGGGAACGGAAGCCTGAGCGGTGAGAATTTTGAGGGCAAAGGAACTGCCAAAATCCAAACCTATGAAAAAGGAGTGATGGACACGCAGTGGGATTTTGCATTAGCCATGAACGGGAAAATCAGCATGGGTAAGGGTGGCCAGGCTATTATGGAAGGCCGCTTCAGCCAGATGCGCGACGGACAATCCGTAAAGGGAACTTTTATAGCCACCAGGGAATCCCGGATATGGCTGAAATATATTAAGGGCGACTTCTCGGTATTAAAATCCAATGAAACCACATGGATAAAGGGGACTGACGGCATGACGGTGAGCATTAATGATAAGGTAAAAACAGAAGATAATACCCGCGTTGAATTGTGGTTTACCGACGGGAGTTTTTTCAAGATCAAATCCAATACAATCCTCACCATGATGAACGGCGGAATCCAGCTGCAGGTAGGCGAATGCTGGTTCAACCTGCAGAAACAGGCCAATACCTTCCAGATAGTAACGCCTACCGGTATTTTGGGCGTCCTTGGAACTGAATTTACCGTTGCGGTGGAACCCTCGGGCGATTCGTATATCAACCTGCTGAGAGGCCGGGTTTCGGTTAAAGATAAGAATGAAAAGGTGATCGTGCTCGAAGCCGGTCAGGCGGTTGCCATTGCCACTACCGGAATAAAGGAGGTTAAGGCTATTGATGTTGACAAAGTGAGTAATGCATTCGAGGATTCCGATAACCCAATTACGGATGGGGGCGGGGGCTCTGCTTCTTCTGATTCATTACTGCTGTATGTAGGATTAGGGCTTGCCGGACTTATTTTAATTATATTGATTCTGGTACTTGTTTTCAGAAAATCAAAACGCAAAAAAAATGGTATAGTAAATAAGCAATACAGGCAGGAGACCACAAACAGCCGTTTTCAGCAGCCATCCCAAGCCCCGGTTCCGTCACCCGAAACCAGGACCCAGGCTGACAACCGGTTACAGGAAAACGTCAGCGCCGTCAAATTGAAATTTTGTATGTCGTGTGGCAAAAAACTGAACCCTGATGCCAGATTCTGTACCGGCTGCGGTAAGAAACTATAATTTTTCGGGAAATGCAAAAGGCTGGTTTAGAGTATTTCCCGAAAAGTTCACTATGTTAACCTTATGGTAGAAGGAAATGCTATAAAAAGCTGTTTGCAAACAGATTTCACAAATCAGCATGGATGATACCCAAGGGGAAAGGACCCAGGGCCCAACTCTCAAATCCCAGGCAGGACCTTCTATAAGTTCCTGCCTGGGATTTTAAATTTGAAATCTGAACGTTGGACCTTGATGGCGGTGAAAAGTGAACCTCTTTACTATATAATTTGATACTTATACTATCTCCGAATACAATTTCATAAACTGTACCCTTTCGAATTCGGCTGGATTGGCAATGCTTTGCTGGTTCATTTTCCCCCTGAAATCGGCTATGCCCGCATATCCTTTTTCGTCCATCCAATGTGCTATACCCGTGACTATATCCGTTATTACAGGGTAGCCATGCTTGTAAATGGATGAAACTACTTCCACCGCGGTGGCGCCGGCCAGCAGTTGCTTGATGGCTGTTTCGGCGGTGTGTATTCCCGTGGTGGCAACCAGGGGGCATTCCACGCGTCCTGACAGCAATGCGATCCAGCGAAGCACATGCGAGTATTCCGAAGGATCGCTCAGCAGGTATTTGGCATTCACTTCAAGGGTATTGATATTGATATCGGGGTGAAAAGGCCTGTTGAAGAGGACCAGTCCGGCAATGCCTGTTTTGGAAAGTTCGATAGCCGAAGTGGCAAGTCCCGAAAAATAAAAGCCGATTTTAAGCGACACCGGTATGCTCACCATTTTGAGAACTGCCGTGATGATATCGAAATATACTTTTTCGTTTTCGGCCGAGTTTTTCATGGTATTCGAAGGCAGAACGAAAAGGTTCAGCTCCAGGGCATCGGCACCGGCTTCCTGTATCCTGCGGGCAAAATAATGCCAGTCGTAGGCCGTGGTGCAGTTGATGCTGGCAATAATGGGGATATCCACCGCTTTTTTAGCATCATGAACAAAGGCAAGGTATTTATCGAGGGTCTGCGCCTTGGCATGATCCTGAAGGTAGGAATAAGCTTCCTCGTAATCGTATTCTCTTTCTTTCAGAACATTTTGGTATCC
>CAIPFN010000181.1 GCA_903864265.1 uncultured Bacteroidales bacterium
CTGCTCCGGAATGCATTAGGTGAAACGGCTGGGCTATGGCTGGAAATCAGGTCCTATGTTTTCGAAGTTTACCCCGGGGCTGCGGAGGAATGGAATTTCCCTGGCCCGAAATACGGCTGGAGTTTTCGTATCAGGGATAAAAAACGGGTTCTCATTTACCTGCTACCGCGTGACGGTTTTTTCCTGATTGCGTTTGTGTTTGGCGAGAAAGCAACGCGGGATGCTCTTGGCAGCGAACTGTCGCCTTATATTAAAAGCAACATCGAGTCGGCCAGGGTCTATGCCGAAGGCCGGGGTTTCCGGATCGAAATCCGGAATAATACGGATGTAGCTGATATCAAAAAGCTGATTCAGATAAAAATATCAAACTAGCAACCTAAAATAGTGCTGTCCTGCGGTTTGTCTGTTGGAATTCAAGATCGCAGAACGAAAGTCGATGCTAAATCATTTCTCTGGATTTATTTGCCATGAAACTCTTTGCCGGTAATTACCAAAAAGCATTCAACCTTGAGGTGGCTGAAGCCATGAAAGTGCCTTCCAAACCTGGAATTCTTCTGGAGCAGGATATACTACACCTTCCGGACCCGGTTCAGAAATACCTGAGATATACCGCTGCCATCGGGAAAGAGAGGATTGAACATATCAGGCTGGAATTCGCGGGGAAATTCAAGACTGATCCCGAACGTAAATACGCGAACTTTAAGTCCGTTCAGTATAATTTTTTTCAACATCCGACACGGTTATTCTATATGAAAATGCCGGTTATGGGCATACCCTGTTTTGGATTGCATGTATATAAAAACGCCACAGCATCCATGAAAATAAACCTGGCTTCGCTCATCACCGTCGTGGATGCGAAAGGCCCCGAAATGGATATGGGCGAAACGGTAACAGTGTTCAACGATATGTGCGTGATGGCTCCGGCTGCTTTGATTGATGCGGATGTAAAATGGCAAACCATTGACTCTTTAACAGTTAAAGCCGAATATACCCTCGGCGCAAACCGGATCACAGCCACCCTGTATTTCAACGCGACAGGACAGCTGGTTAACTTTATTTCGAACGACCGTTATCTTTCGTCTGATGGTAAAACCTACAGCAACTATCCATGGTCGACACCTGTAAAAGAATACAGGGAATTCCATGGCAGGATGATGCCCTCGTACGGGGAAACAATCTGGTTCATGCCAGAAGGGGAATATGTTTACGGGAAATTTAATCTTATAAAGGTAGACTTCAATGGCAAATAAAGCGATTCAGACTGCGGGATTCTCAGTCATTATAGCTAAAGTGGACCTGGTTCCTGAATAATGCGGCTTTTGGTTTTTGCAGCTGGATCGCATTGAAACGCACTCATCCGAAAAAAGCGGCATACTGCGTTCGGAATATTACAACCGAAACCCTTTGAGCCTGCCACTACAGGCGCAGCACAACCGGGCGGGAAGCTGAACCCGCAGCTTCTTTTCCATACCTCCCAAACCTTCCGAATCCCCTGGAAAACAATATCACTTTTATACGCCTGCAACCGGCCTCCGGACGCTTTCGCCCAAGCAAAAGCAGGTTCATATTTCTAATATTTATTGTATCTTCGCCAGTTCATACAAATAGGACTTTTTACCAAGATATGTGGAAATTTCTGGTTAGATTAATCCTTCGCAACAGGCCCGCTATACTTATTGCCATTGGTATAGCCGCAGCATTAATGGCCTGGCAGGGATCAGGAGTAAAACTCTCGTACGACAATTCACGCATGTTGCCTGCTGACGACCCTACCGTTGTGGAATACGATGCATTCAAAAAGCGTTTCGGAGAGGATGGAAGCATATTCGTAGTCGGGGTGACGAATCCCGATATGTTTAAACTCAGCGAATTTAACGCATGGTATGATCTAACCTACGATATGGCTAAGATTGACGGCGTTGAAGCAGTGACTTCCATTGCCAAGGCAGCGAATATCGTTAAAAACGACAGCCTTCGCCAGTATGATTTCCTTCCGCTTGTGGCTTCTAAACCCACCACCCAGGCCGGGGCCGACTCACTGAAAGTGAAAATCCTGGGACTCAAATTCTACCAGGGGCTGTTATATAATCCGGCCACACATACCTACCTTCTGGGTGTAACGCTCAACAAAAAGAGACTGAACGATAAAGGACGGCTCCTCATCACCGACAATATCGTGAAGCGCGCCTCTGCATATGCCGCTCTTACCGGACACCAGCTGCATTATTCGGGACTGCCATACATACGTTCGGTGATGGCCCGTAAAATCCAGAACGAACTGTTCCTGTTTATTTTTCTGTCCATACTGGTAGCTGCATTTGTGCTCTTCCTCTTTTTCCGTTCGTTTAAAGTGGTAGCCAGTTCGCTGGTGGTGGTGGCTATCAGCATTATCTTCACCGTAGGCCTTATCGGATTGTTTGGTTTTAAGATAACTATACTTACGGGAGTAATCCCATCGCTGATCGTGGTTATTGCCATCGAAAACTGCATCTACATCCTGAATAAATATCACTGGGAATTCCGGCAGCACGGGAATAAAATCCTGGGGCTTTCGAGGGTGGTACAACGCATCGGTTTTGCTTCTCTCATGGTAAATACGGCAACGGCAACCGGGTTCGCGGCCTTTATACTGGTGTCGAACCAGATGCTGCGCGAATTTGGTATCATTGCGGCCATCAGCGTTATGGTTGAATATGTTTTGTGTATATTGCTGCTGCCCATCATGTTCAGCTACATGAAACCGCCTACCGAAAAGCACCTGAAGCACCTGGACAATAAAGTTTTCAGCAGCCTGCTGGAGAAGATCATTTACCTTATACAATACAAACGCGAATGGATTTTTTCCATCGCGGGCGTTTTGCTCGTTGTGGGCGTTATCGGCATGATGAACATGCGCACCTCCGGGAAAGTAGTTGACGACATCAGTGTGAATAATCCACTGTACAAGGACCTTAAATTTTTTGAGCATCAGTTTGGCGGGGTTATGCCTTTCGAAATATCCATTGACACTAAAAAGAAAAAGGGTGTAATGAAGCTTGCGACTATACAGAAAATAGATGAACTGCAGGAAATAGTCCTGAGAAACAAAGAATTTTCGAAGCCTCTTTCGGTTGCCGAACTGGCCAAATTTGCCAAACAGGCCTATTTTAACGGCAACCCCGAGATGTACAGCCTGCCTAACTCCCAGGAAAAGAATTTTGTGCTTTCCTATTTCCCGAGAAAGGCCGGAGGAAAGAAACAAATGCTGACTTCCTTTATCGACAGCACTCAACGCTTTACCCGTATTAGTTTTCAGATGGCTGACGTGAGCACGAACGAAATGAACCGCCTGCTCGACAGCATACGACCCAAAGTGGCCGAAATATTCCCGGCAGCCGATTACAATGTGCAAATCACGGGCAACAGCCTGGTGTATGCCCGGGGTACGGAATTCCTGATCAAACATTTGTTCGAGAGCGTGCTCATCGCTATCGGGTTTATTTCCCTGCTGATGGCTTTGATGTTTTCGAGCGTACGAATGATAGCGGTTTCAATGCTGCCCAATATCATTCCCCTGATTATCACGGCAGCCATTATGGGCTTTACCGGTGTGCCGGTGAAACCATCCACCATTATCGTTTTCAGCATCGCTCTCGGGATATCCGTTGATAATGCGATACAATACCTGTCGCGATACCGGCACGAACTAAAGGTCACCGGTAACGATATCAGCCGGTCCACGATCAACGCTTTGCGCGAAGCCGGATTCAGCATGATATACACTTCAATAGTTCTGGTGCTCGGATTCAGCGTATTCATGGTGTCGAGCTTCGGCGGTACACAGGCATTGGGAATGCTGGTGTCGACCACCCTGTTCATCGCCATGTTCTTTAACATCATGGTGTTGCCTTCGCTGTTGCTGGTACTGGATAAATATGTGGTCACCAAAGCCTTCAAAGGGGAGCAGTTTATCGACATTTATGATGGCGAAGATGCCTCGGCTAACGGCTCCCATCCGAAAGAAACAGGCGCGTAGCCGGTACTCACCGGTAACAACCTGGGATTAAGGTTGGGCTGATGAACTGCAGTTTTGGATTTAGGAAGCTGACCGCAGGTAGCAGGTATGATATCCTCACCCATCCTGCAACGAAGCTCTTGCTTTTTTGCCATTAAGTGATTAACACTAAATGCCTCAGCAACATACCCATTGGCATTAAAAATATATTTTTGCATACTCAACCTTAACATATTACTTCAATGAAAGGTATAATCCTGGCCGGCGGTTCCGGTACCCGTTTGCACCCACTTACCCTGGCGGTCAGCAAGCAGCTGATGCCCATTTACGATAAGCCTATGATCTATTACCCTTTATCGGTACTGATGATGGCCGGCATTCGTGAAATACTGATTATCAGCACCCCTTACGACCTTCCTAATTTCGAGAAGCTTTTAGGCGACGGTTCCGGGCTGGGTTGTTCGTTCAGCTATGCCGAACAGGTAGTCCCTAACGGGCTGGCACAGGCTTTTGTGATTGGAGAAGAGTTTATAGGCAAGGCCAAAGTGGCTCTTATATTGGGCGACAATATCTTTTATGGCACCGGCCTGCAGGGCCTGATACAGGAAAACAGCGATCCCGACGGAGGAGTGGTATATGCCTACCATGTTTCGGATCCCGAAAGATATGGCGTAGTGGAATTCGACAATGATTTTAATGCCATTTCCATTGAAGAAAAGCCTGCACATCCCAAATCGAATTATGCGGTGCCCGGCTTGTATTTCTACGACAACAGCGTGGTGGAAGTGGCTAAAAATATTAAACCGAGTCCGCGTGGCGAATACGAGATCACTGATGTTAACCGTTATTACCTGGAGCAGGGAAAACTGAAGGTAGGCATACTGAGCCGCGGCACGGCCTGGCTCGATACAGGCACTTTTGCTTCCCTGATACAGGCATCGCAGTTTGTACAGGTCATCGAAGAGCGGCAGGGGCTTAAGATCGGCTGCATCGAAGAACTGGCATACCGTATGGGTTTTATCGACCGCACCCAACTCGAAAAAATAGCTGCCCCTTTGCTCAAAAGCGGTTATGGCACTTACCTGATGAATCTGCCCGAGAGGGAACAATAAGCTGACGATGAACCCCATACAGGATCTGCAACTCCGCATCGATGAAGCTTTCAGCGAAATCCGTTTCCCCTCGGCCCCCGCTGATCTGTACAACCCCATAACCTACACTTTAGGACTGGGAGGCAAACGCCTGCGTCCCTTGTTGGTGCTGGCTTCGTGCCAGATGTTTGGCGGCGACATCGCCGATGCCATTAACCCGGCCATCGGGATTGAGTTATTCCACAACTTCACCCTGCTGCACGACGATATTATGGATGCGGCCCCCCTGAGGCGCGGCAAAGAAACGGTATATAAAAAATGGAATTCCAACGTGGCCATTTTAGCCGGCGACACCATGTTCGCCCTTGCCAACAAATATATGCTGCGCACCAGGCCGCAGGCCATTTCGCAGGTGATTGAACTGTTTAACCAAACAGCCATTGAGGTTTGCGAAGGACAGCAATATGATATGGATTATGAAAAGCAACAGCATGTTTCAATTCCCGACTATATTGAAATGATCAGGCTGAAAACGGCGGTTCTTCTGGCAGCAAGCCTTAAGACAGGTGCTATTATTGCCGGGGCCGGATCGGCCGATTGTAATTACATCTATAATTTCGGCATACATATAGGGCTGGCTTTTCAGCTTAAAGACGACCTGCTGGATGTATATGGCGTACAGGAAAAGTTCGGCAAGGTGAGCGGAGGCGATATCATTGCCGGCAAGAAAACCTACCTGTACCTGAAAGCGCTCGAAGCGGCCGGGGCACAAACCGAAACTTTCAGGCATTTATATGTTACCCCTGATGCTGACAACAATCAGAAAGTGATGAAAGTGAAAGCGTTTTTCAACCAGCTGAATATTGAGAATTTTACCCGTGAGCTGATCGACGATTACTACCAACAAGCAATGAATGACCTTTCAAGCATCAGTTTATCAGGCGAAGCCATGGAAGAGATGAAAGATTACACCGCCGGGCTGATGGAGAGGGAGAACTGACGGGAGGGTTGAGGGGATTGAGGGGATTGAGGGGATTGAGGGGATTGAGTTGACAGGAGGACAAGGCGACAGGGTGACAAGGAGACAAGGGACAAGGAGACAAGGGGACAAGGAGACAAGGAGACAAGGAGAGGGGTGAGAAGGTGAGAAGGTGACAAGGAGACAAGGGGACAAGGGGACAAGGAGACAAGGAGAGGGGTGAGAAGGAGAC
>CAIPFN010000182.1 GCA_903864265.1 uncultured Bacteroidales bacterium
AGATCAACTTATTACAACGAGCAATAAATGTTTTGTTCAACAAGATATCGTTATGAATGCAAAAGATAAAAATGTTATAGCTGATGCAGCTGTATTAACTCAAAAATTAAATAAACGAAGATGCGATTTAATGCGTGCAATTGATGAACGTTTTAATGAATCCGAAAATTCCGTAACGGAGAAAACATATAAATGAATAAAATAAATATATTTGTCAATAAAACCGGGGCCGCTCAGAATAAAACAGAGGACTAAGCATCGTGAAGATGAAATCAGGAAAGAGCAATTACAGAACAATATGGCTTGATGAGAATGATCCCTCGGTGGTGAAGATCATCGATCAGGAAAAGCTCCCCTTCCTAATTGACACTATTGAACTCAGATCGGTCGATGATGTTTACGCTGCCATTGAGGATATGAAATTAAGGGGAGCCCCGCTCATTGGCGCAGCAGGCGGATTCGGAATGTACCTTGCAACTCTCGAGATGAACTCTCAGACAGAGGTTTGGGATCATCTCTCAAATGCAGCCCGTTACCTAAAGTCGTGCCGTCCAACTGCAGCAAACCTTGCCTGGGCTGTCGACAGGGTGCTTGAGAGTAGCCGGCATGGTCATTCCGTGAAAGAGATTAGCGAATCGGCACTCTCTTCAGCCTTGGAGATCTGTGAGATTGAAAAGGAGAACAGCAGGCAGATTGGCCTGCATGGGCTGAGGCTTATTGAAAAACTGAGCATTGAAAAAAAGGGTGAACCTGTTAATATACTTACCCATTGCAATGCCGGATGGCTTGCCTGTATTGAATATGGCACGGCGACAGCTCCGATATACATGGCTCATGAAAAGGGAATTCCTCTTCATGTCTGGGTCGATGAAACAAGGCCGCGGAATCAGGGAGCAAGGCTCACAGCATGGGAACTGGGGCAGGCGGGTGTTCCTCATACAATCATTCCCGATAATGCCGGAGGACACCTTATGCAGCACAAAAAAGTTGATATGGTTATTGTGGGATGCGACAGGGCGACCAGAACCGGTGACATTGCAAACAAAATTGGCACTTACCTTAAGGCCCTCGCCGCCTTTGATAATAATGTGCCTTTCTATGCTGCCCTTCCATCCTCGTCAATCGATTTCGCTCTGACTGATGGCTTAAGCCAGATTGTTGTAGAGGAACGCAATCCCGATGAAGTTACCTCCGTTACAGGATATGCCGATGGAATGATCCGGCAGGTCCGGATCTGCCCTGAGAACAGCAGGGCAGCCAATTTTGGTTTTGATGTTACACCTGCCAGGCTTGTAACAGGACTGATAACCGAGAAAGGCATTTGCAGGGCTTCGGAAAATGATATAAAAGAAATGTTTTCAGATAAATTCATTAAATAAAATGGTAGGGGGTGTAAAGTTTAATTGTCACTGGAGCCAGTCGGGCCCGGTAATCTCCGACGATCAGTACGAAATAATAAATTACTGGAGGGAAATTCTCTTTAACATGGACCTGATAGGCGCCTATGAAAATGGTGTGGGATACGGAAATATCAGCATGAGGATCATGGGGACAAATCAGTTTGTCATAACAGGCTCGGCAACAGGAGAAATTCCCGATCTTGAGCCCGGACATTACGTAAAAGTCAATTCATTCAATATTGAAGATAATGCTGTTCAGTGCGTAGGGCCTCTGAAAGCCTCTTCGGAGTCGCTGACCCATGCTGCAATCTATCTTGCCGATCCCGGTTCGAATGCTGTTGTCCACGTTCACAATATTGAGCTTTGGAACCAGCTTATTTACAAGGTGCCAACAACAAATCCGGGAATGGATTACGGCACTACCGGCCTGGCGAAGGATATACAGAGGCTTTTTGATGAATCGGATGTAATTGAAAAACGAATAATTATAATGTCGGGCGATCGTGCAGGGATCCTCACATTCGGAAATGACATTGATGAAGCGGTAAGCGTTTTGATGGAATATCTCAACCGTAAATAATGGCCAGGATAGGAATTATTGGCGGCTCGGGACTTGATAATCCGGAAATTCTGAATTCGCCTGAAGAGAGACATATTAAAACTCCCTATGGTGAACCTTCCTCGCCCCTGCTCATTGGAAAGGTAGAGGGCACAGAAGTAGTGATCCTGGCGAGACATGGCCGGCAGCATACCATAACACCATCGAAGGTGAATAACCGGGCAAATATCTGGTCGCTAAAAGAGGCCGGTTGCACCCACATCATTGCTACCACCGCCTGCGGCAGC